>JBEKGT010000116.1:0-6698 GCA_050012655.1 Gemmatimonadales bacterium
CGCGGACCCGGCCCAGCCGCCGCGCCAGCCACCGCAGCCGCCCGCGGTGCGCCGCCTTCGGCAGGACCACCACCCCGCGGAACACGGCCAGCGCCGCGCGCAGCCGTCGCGTCGCGACCCGCATGTCGTGCACGGCGTCGCCCGCGCCGGAGCCCGCCACGGTGCGCTCCTGCCGGCGCATCTCGCGCGCCAGCCGCGTCACGACCTCGTGCGCCGCGTCCCGGACCGTCGCCAGCGCCGGTACCGCGATCCGCTCGCTCACCGCTTCCCCCCGCGCGGCACTCCCCGCTCCGGCTCCCGCTTCCCAGCCGCGGCACCCTCGCCGCGCCTGGGCGTGTAGGTCCCCGGGCGTCTTGGCGCCTGGCCCGCCGACTCCTGCGTCTCCCCTCCCACCAGCCAGCGGATCCGCGCGATCCGCCCGTCCTTCCGCCCGCGATTCACGAGCTCGAGGATCTCCGGCGCCATAAGCGACAGCTCCTGCCGCCACGCGCTCGAGGGAACCCGCACGAAGAGCGTCGCGTCGGCGCTCACCGAGTCGGCGACGGCGGCGTGGGCGATGCGCGGCCCGACCAGCCCCGGCCACGCCTCCACCACCGAGGCGAGCCCCACCCGCTGCGCGAGCCCCGCCGAGCGGAGGTAGCCCTCGAGCACCTCCGCCACCCGCGTCGGCTTCGTCGGCTTGGTGGTCCGCCTGCGGTACGTCACGCCCGCGCCTCCATCACCTCTATCACCCCATCACCTCTATCACCTTCTCACCTCGTCGTTCACGCCGGTCCCATCACCCCATCAGCGATCGTCCACTTCGGCAACGCCCTCACCGCCTCCGGCATCTCGCCGTCCCTCGGCACGGTGGCGAACACCTGGCTCCCCTCGTGCAGGAGATCCGACACCATCGCGCCCAGCCGCGCGCTCCGGTCGGCGTCCAGCTCCGCGAACGCGTCGTCGAGGCAGACCGCGGCCGCCTCGCCCCGCGCTTCCGCCAGCGCCGCCGCCTCCACCAGCCGCAGGGCGATCGCCGCGGTCCGCTGCTGCCCCGCCGAGCCGTAGACCCTGAGGTCGCGCCCGTCGAGCGTGAGCCGCAGGTCGTCCCGGTGCGGGCCCACCGCCGTGCGTCCCGTGGCGAAGTCCCGGTCGCGGCCGAGGCGCAACGCCGCCTCCAACTCCTCTGCGGACTCGGGCCCGCCGGCCGCGTACGCCAACCGGGGAGCCGAGCGCTCCCCCATCGCCGCGCAGCGATCGCGGTACCGCTCCGCCCACGCCTCCACCCATGCCCGCCGCGCCGCCGCGACCTGCGAACCGGCGCGTGCCATGAGCGCCTCCCACACCGGCAAGTCCGCCGCCCGTGCGCGGCTCCGCTGCCGCAGCGCCCGCGCGAAATGGGCGAGCGCCTCCACGTACCCGGGCGCCGTCAGCGCCAGGAGCACGTCAAGGTAGCGGCGCCGCGCCCGAGGCGCCCCCGCCACCAGCTCCGCATCGAACGGGCTCAGCACCACCCCGCGCACGTAGCCGATCGCCTCGGCCAGCTTCCCCGCCACCAGCCCGTCCACGCTGACCCGCTTCGTCCGCGTGCGGGCGTCGAATCCCGCGGTGACGGTGCGCCGCCCGTCCCGTGCGCCCCCGGTGCGTCGGTGCGACGGTGCGTCGGTGCGTCCGCCCTCCACCTCGGCCTCGACCCGGAACCCGTCGGCGCCGAACCGCGTCAGATCCCGCTCCCGTGCTCCGCGGAACGAGCGGAACACCTCGAGATAGAGGAGCGCCTCGAGGAAGCTGGTCTTGCCGTGCCCGTTCGGCCCCACCAGCACCAGGCCGTGCTCGGGCAGCGCGATCTCGCCGTCCGCGAGGTTGCGGAACGACTGCACGGCCAGCCGGACGACGCGCGCTATCGCACCCCCACGGTCACGCTCGGAATGGCCACGCTCTCAAGAGCCCGCAGTGCCGCCCAAGAGGGGCCTGCGGAGGGACGGTGATGGCCCGCCGGCAGCCCGCTCGGAGCACCGCGTGGCAACCCTCAAATATAGCGCTGAACCCACGGTGGAACAACGGGTTAGAGGCTCTATGGCAAGGTGTCGCCGATCGCCGTCAGGACCGAGTCGGCGCCCGTGAATCCGATGTAGCTGCGCGCCCTCGCCATGACCTTCACGGAGGTGCGAAACGGGAGGCCCCCGGGGATCTGCCAGAGGATCGGCAGGGTGTCCTGGAACGGGTCCCCGTTGGCGAAGTAGAGGGAGTCGCCGAGGGTGCTCCCATCGCCGAGGTCCACACGGACGTGGACGGAATCCACGCCGTTGGCGTCGAAGACGACCACCGAGCCGGTGAGAAGGCCCGGACTCGCGATGACGAGGTGGGGCTGCATCGCGATCTGGACCGACGGCGGCAGCGGCCGCGCGCGCGGCTCGGTGCAGACGGTCGCCCCGAGGCAGAGGAGGGCGCCGGCGGCGACGAGCGCGCACGCCGTAGCCCCTGATCCCTCGGCGTCTTGGCGTCCGGCTCCGGTCATTTCCCCTTGAAGTTCGCGGGCCGCTTTTCGAGAAAGGCCCGCGTCCCTTCCTTCATGTCCTCGGTGGCGGCGGAGAGCGCGAAGAGATCCGCCTCGAGCTGCAGGCCATCAGCCAGCGGCATCCCGAGGCCGCGCTCAACGGCGTCGGTCGTGAGCGCCACGGCGACGGGGCCATTGGCGAGGATCGTCCGGAGCAGAGTTGCGGCCTCGGCGAGGAGCGACTCGGCGGGGACGACCTTCGTCACCAGGCCGATGCGGTACGCCTCCTGGGCGTCGATCGTCTCGCCGGTGAGGAGGAGGTGCAGGGCGCGGCCCTTGCCGACGAGGCGCGCGAGCCGCTGCGTCCCGCCGTACCCGGGGATCAGGCCGAGCTTCACCTCCGGCTGGCCGAACTTCGCGTTCTCGCTGGCGACGCGGAGGTGGCACGCCATCGCCAGCTCGCAGCCGCCGCCGAGCGCGAAGCCGTTCACCGCGGCGACGACCGGCTTGCCCATCGTCTCGAAGGCCGTGACCATCGCTTGGCCGGCGAGCGCCATCGCGCGGGCCTCATGCACGCCGAGCCGCGCGAGCTCCGCGATGTCGGCGCCGGCCACGAACGCCTTGGGGCCCGCCCCGGTCACGATCACGCCCCGGACCGCGGCGTCGGCGCGGAGCGCGCGCGCGGCGTCGTGCAGCTCCGCGACGACGGCGGCGCACAACGCGTTGAGCTTGTCGGGACGGTTGACGGTGACGGTCGCGAGGGCGTCCGCCACCTCCACCAGCAACGTCTGGTAGGTCATAGCGGGGAAAGTAGCCGCGCTGTAGGTTGGCCGCCATGCACGTGGAGCACCTCGCCTGGGGCCCCGCCGGCACGCTGCGGATCCTCGATCAGACGCTGTTGCCTGCCGAGGAACGGTGGCTCGAGATCGGCACGCTCGAGGCGCTGCTCGAGGCGCTCAGGAGCCTCCGCGTCCGCGGGGCCCCGGCCATCGGCATCGCGGCCGCGATGGGGCTCGTCGCGGCCGTGCGCGCGCGGGCGGAGGGGGCGCCGCGTGCCGCTGCGCTGGCGCTGGTGGAGGAGGCCGCGGAATCCATCGCGCTCGCGCGGCCGACAGCGGTCAACCTCCGCTGGGCGATGGAGCGGATGCGGCGCCGCGCCGCGGAGACGCCGGGCGAGGGCGACGCGCTCCTCGCCGCCCTGCGCGCCGAGGCGGACGCGATCTGGGACGAGGACCGGAGGATGTGTGACGCCATCGCGGAGCACGGCCAGCCGCTGATGCGTCGGGGCATCCGCGTCCTCACGCACTGCAATACGGGCGCCCTCGCGACGGGCGGCATCGGTCCAGCGCTGGGGATCGTGCTGCGCGCCGCCGAGCGCGGGCTCGATCCCGAGGTGTGGGTGGATGAGACGCGTCCCCTCTGGCAGGGCGCGCGCCTCACCGCCTGGGAGCTGCTCCGCGCGGGCGTGCGCCACACGGTCCTCCCCGATGCGGCGGCGGCGGGGCTGCTCGCGCAGGGCAAGGTGGATCTGGTGCTGGTGGGCGCCGACCGCATCGCGCGCAACGGCGACGTGGCGAACAAGGTCGGCACCCTCGGCGTCGCGGTACTGGCGGCCTACCACGATGTGCCCTTCTATTCGGTGGCACCGACGTCATCGTTCGACCCCGCCTGCCCCGATGGCGCCCGCATCGCGATCGAGCACCGCGGCGCGGCCGAGGTCGCTGCCCCCTTCGGCATCCGCGTGGCGCCGGAAGGGAGTGCCGTGTTCAATCCGGCGTTCGACGTGACGCCGGCCGCGCTCGTGACGGGGTACGTCACGGAGCGCGGCATCCTCCACCCACCGTTCGAGGCCTGACCATGCGCGCCGTCCGCTACCACGGTCCCAAGCTGCCGCTCCGGCTGGAGATCGTCCCGCAGCCCGACCCGGGACCGGGAGAGGTCCTCGTGAAGGTCTCGGCGGCGGGGATCTGCCACACCGAGCTGCATTTCCTGAGCGGGCTCCTCAACCTGGGCATCAATCCCCTCACCCTCGGCCACGAGGTCGTCGGAAAGGTCGAGAAGGTGGGTGCGGGAGTCACGCATCCGCGGGCCGGCGAACGGGTCATCGTCTACTACTACGTGGGGTGCGGGCGGTGCGGGCACTGCCTGGTGGGCGACGAGAACCTGTGCGACGCCCTGCAGGCGGAGTACGGCTTCGTCACCGACGGCGGGTTCGCCGAATACGTGAAGGTCCCCGCGCGCAACGCCATCCTCCTTCCCGACGGTCTCAGCGACGAGGCGGCGGCGCCGATCGGGTGCGGGGTGACGACGGCGGTGCACGCCTCCGCGCTCGCGCGGCTCGCGATGGGCGACGTGGTCCTGGTGTACGGCGTGGGCGCGGTGTCGTACGGCCTCATCCAGTTGGCCGCGCTCGCCGGCGCCGAGGTGATCGCCGTCTCGCGCACGACGGCGAAGCTTGCGAAGGCGAAGCAGCTGGGTGCCGCCCACACGATCGGCGGCACGGAGGGCAAGGTGGCCGAGCGCGTGCGGGAGCTGACCCACGGCCACGGCGCCGACGTGATCTTCGAGATGGTGGCGACGAAAGAGACGATGGCCGCCTGCACCCAGGCGATCGCCAAGCGGGGGCGGCTCGTCTTCATCGGCTACTCGGAGGACAGCTACACCGTGCACCCGATCCAGCTCGTCATCACCGAGGCGAGCGTGATGGGATCGGTAGGGAACACCCTCGGCGAGCTGGTGCGCGCCGTGGACTTGGTCGCGTCGGGCAAGGTGCAGACGGTCGTGGACCGCGTGCTGCCGCTGGCGGACTTCCAGCAGGGCTTGGACGCGCTGGCGAAGGGGGAGCTGATCGGGAGAGTGGTGCTGAAGCCCTAAATTCCCGAAGGTTGAAGGGGCCAGAGGGCAGTAGTGTGCAGACGCGCAGACGCCAAGTGGTGTGACGTGACTCGGTAGTCGGTCTGTTCCGAGCGGAAGGTGGGCTAGCCCCCAGTGCTGCACTGGACACTAGCCCACCTTCGTTGCGAAACGGACCGATCCCCGAACGCCTGCACACCACTGCGCGTCTGCGCGTCTTGGCACTACTTGGCACTTTCTGCTTCACACTTCCAGGGGGCAAGACCTACCAGGCGAACCCCGCCGCCAGGACCAGCCGGCTCTCCACGTCCCCCGGCCTCGTCCGCCGCATCAGATCGTCCGCCGTCACCAGGGTGAACCGTCCGCCGACCTCCATGAACAGCGGCCCGACAGGGAGGAACCGCACTCCCACGTCGAGGCCGGGCTCGAAGCCGCCGCGGCTATGGCGGACCGGGTTCGGCCCCGAGACGATCGGGTACGGGTACGGATTCGGCGGGAAGAAGACGTTGACGGAATCCGCCGGCGACGGCCGGGGAGCGCGGCCGGACGCGGAGCCGGCGAGCGGGTAGGCGTACGGAGGACAGTACGTGGTGCACCCGTAGTAGATCAGCGTCTCGTCCCAGGTGCTCCAGCGCAAGCCCGCGTGGGCGCCGGCGTAGACCATCATCCGGCTCGCGCCGTTCCGGAAGGAGAAGGACGCGGGATAGAAGCGCGCCGTGAGCGCCGCGGTCCACGCCCGGTAGCGCTGCGCGTCGCCGTTCGAGTATCCGCCGCCGCAGAACTGCGGATTGCAAACCGGGTAGAGATCGCCCTCGGAGAGGGGGACCACGCCGCCATAGACGATCGGGCCAACGAGATCGGCTCTCGGATGCGCGGTGTGGGAGAAGCCCACCGACGCGCCGAGCGTGAAGCGGCCGACGGTGAACGCCTCCACGCCGCCCCTGAACTCGTCGTCGGCGAGGGCGGCGGCGTCGAACCAGACGCTGTGCAGCGCCGCCACGGGCGGCGCTTGGGGTGCCGGGAAGGGGGCCTGCGCGGCGGCGGCGCCGGCGCCGAGGAGAGCGGCGAGGGCCAGGGCGGTGACAGAGCGCGAAAGGTGGTCCATGGTCACAATGACCCCGCGCCGGGCGCGCGCGTCACCGCCATCTCCGTCACGCACCGCACCACCGCTTCGGTTCCCCGCCTGAGGAAGTCGTAGTCCAGCGTCTCGGGCGTATCGCTCGGCCGGTGGTAGTGCGGATTGCGGAGCTCAGCGGTGTCGGTGAGGAGGAGCGCCGGATAGCCCACGTCCCAGAGCCGCGCGTGGTCGGAGCGGCGCACGTCCGGGGCGGCCCACCCCCGGAGGGGCACGGTCACCGGCACCAGGGGG
>JBEKGT010000117.1:0-6647 GCA_050012655.1 Gemmatimonadales bacterium
GGGCGATGCCCGACTTTGCGAGCGCAGCGAGCAACCGGAGGGCGTTGCCCCCGCCGGCCTCGCGCCGCAGCGCCCGCGCGGGCAGCGCCGCCACCTCCGCGCGCGTCGCCACGTGCGGCACCAGCCAGCGGTTGGCCACCCACTCCTCAAGCCCCATCGAGGTCCCCCACCACCGGCAGCCTCGGCCCCGCTATCACGCGCGCCAGGAAGGCGTCCTTCGCGGCGCGCCGGCGCTCATATTCCGCTCGAGTCCAGACGACGGGGTTGATCTCCCTCCCCACCTTCTCCTGGACCGGAGAGAGTCGCCGCACCACGTCGCGCAGACCAGCACTCCCCACGACCAGCAAGTCCACGTCACTCCCCGCCGTCGCCAGGCCCGACGCCATCGAGCCGTAGACGAAAGCGAACGCGATCCCGTCGGTGCCGAGGGCGGAGGCCAGCACGGCCGCCAGGCCATCGGTACGGGCCACAATGTCGTACAGGGGACGGAAGAGGAGGTGTCCGACGTTCGCACGGAGGTACCGTCTATTGCCGGACCGACGCTCCAGTACCAGCTCGGCCGCCACGATCCGGTCCAGCTCCACTTGCACCGTCCGCGGCGCCAGTCCGGTCAGCCGGACCAGCTCCCGGAGATAGAACTCCCGCTCGGGTGCCATGAAGATGCGAGCCAGCAGCAGGCGGCGCGATCGAGGCCCCAGCAAGACGTCGGATGACATGATTGTATGCTAGAGCAATACAATCGTATGTCAATCCCATACGAGTTCTGGCCGTGCTCGACCGCGGGCGAGCGTTGGCGCGCGCGGCGGTGCGGGCCGGCTAGCGGGCGCCACGGCGTCACGCAGCCCCCGTGCTATGGTGAGGCATGCGTGCCGAGGCAATTGCAGCCGCTCAGGGTTATACTGTTCGAAGGAGGTCGGCGTGAAGTACAACGTCGCCCTGAACAAGACGGACGACGGGTACAGCGCCTCGGTACCCGGGCTTCCCGGCTGCTGGTCGCAGGGTGCGGACGAAGCCGAGGCCCTGGCGAACATCCAGAGCGCGATCCGGGAGTATCTCGTCATCCGTGAGGAACTGCATAGGGCGTTGTAGGCTCGCGGGCCGTGAGGGCGGAAAGGCTTCCGCCGCCTGCGTGGAGATCCAGAGGTTGTCGGCCTGGCACGGCTCGCGAACACGGGGAGAGGCCCATCGGTCTCTCCCCGTCGCGTTCCCGGCACACCCCGGCTGCCCGAGCGGGCGCAAGGTGCGGGGTTGGCGGGGGCGATGCCCGACTCTGCGAGCGCAGCGAGCAGCCGGAGGGCGTCGCCGCCGCCGGCCCCGGGCCGCAGCGCCCGCGCGCTAGGCGCCCGGGCGCCCGGCCTCGCGCCGCAGCGCCCGCGCGCGGCGTATCATCACGACGCGGCGCCCGCGCGACCCGAAACGTCGAAGCCCCGACCCGGCAATCGCCGCCGAGTCAGGGCTCCTATATATGACTAACGCACTCGTATTTCCTCTCCGCGACTACCGCCCCTTCGCCGCACTCCGCGTCTTGACCAGCTTGAGCTTGCCCGCCGGCCGCGACTTCGGGACCAGGCGGAGCTTGCCCACGGGCCGAGCCGGAGCCTTGGTCGTCGGCCGGGCCAGCTTCGCTGCCGGCCGAGCCAGAGCGGCCTTCGCCGCGGGCTTGACCGCCACCGCCGCTGCCTTCACCGCCGACTTCGCCTCCGCCTCAGCGGCCGCCTTCGCCGCGGCCGCCTTCGCGGCCATGGCCGCCCGCGCCGCTACCACCGCCGGCGGCAGCACCGGCCCCCCGGGAGTCCCCGGAGCCCCCGCCGTCCCCACACCCTTCGGACGCCGCGCCCAGTGCTGGCTCTCCGGCATCGCCCGGTGCGCCAGATGGTTCGCGTAGTACGCCACGATCTTCGCCTGCACCGACGTCCTGGTGTCCTTCGTCATCGCCCGGAACGGCGCGTACCGGTTCCCGTCCCGGTTCACCGTGAACCACCACCACGGCTCCGACGCCTCCCCCGGCCCCGCCTCGGCAATGCACGTGTACGTCCGGTCGTCGTGGACGAACGAGAACCCTGCGATCATCGGTCCGCCTCCCGGTGAACCCGGAATCTAACCAGGCCACCAAGGGGGGGCTGTGGGCGCCCTTGACTTCGGCGCCGGGGAGGGCAATCTGACTTGGGGGGCGGACCGCGGCGCACCGCACACCGCTGACCGCGCACCGCTGACCGCGCACCGATGGCGGCAAGCGGTATGCGGTAAGCGGTAAGCGGTGAGCGGTAAACTCCCCAGCCCATTCTCCAAGGACAGCCTGTGCACCGCACCCGATTCGCCATCATCGTGGGGATCGCCGCCCTCCTGGCGCTCGTCCTCGCGACCCCCTCCCTCCTCGGCATCCTCACCGACTGGTGGTGGTTCCGGGAGATCGGGTTCCAAGTCGTCTTCACCCAGCAGCTCGCGACCCAGGGATGGCTCTTCCTGGCCGTGGGCGCCGTCACCGCGGGGGTCATCTACCTCAACCTGCGGATCGCCCAACGGGGCGTCGTCCCCAACCCCGTCGTCGTCCAGGTGGGCGGGCCCACCGCGCCGCAGCTCGACCTCACCCGCACCCTGCGGCGCCTCAGCGCCCCCGTCGCCCTCGTCGCCGCACTCCTCGCCGGCCTCGCCGCCACGTCCCTCTGGGAAGTGGCCCTCCAGGCCGCGAACCGCACCCCCTTCGGCGCCGTGGACCCCATCTTCTCGCGCGACGTCGGCTTCTACGTCTTCACCCTTCCGGCCCTCTCGGCGGTGCTCGCCTTCCTCTCCGGGCTCACCGTCGTCACCCTGATCGGCCTGGTCTTCGTCTACCTCCTGCGCACCGACATCATCTTCCGCCCCCCCCGCCACCTGCGCATCGAGCGCTCGGCGGGGGTGCACCTCGCGGCGCTCCTCGGCGTGCTCTTCCTCATCACCGCCGTGCGGCTCTGGGTAGTGGACAGCGCGAACCTCCTCTACTCGACCACCGGCCCCCTCGTCGGCGCGAGCTACACCGACCTCAACGCCACGCTCCCCGCCATCCGCCTCTCGGCCATCGTCGCCGTGCTGGCTGCCGGGGCGATCGCGATCGGCGCGCTGCGGGACCGCCTCCCCAGCTACACCATCGTCGCCATCGGCGGCTACATCGCCGTGGCCCTCCTCGGCCGAGGACTCTATCCGATGGTGATGCAGAAGTTCGTCGTGGCGCCGACGGAGCTGACGCGGGAGACGCCGTACCTCCGGAATCACATCCTGGCCACGCGGAAGGCGTGGGGGCTCGACAGCGTGGAGGTGCGTGAGCTGGGGGGCGAGACCACGCTGACGCTCGCCGACCTGCGCGCCAACACGCCGACCCTCGACAACGTGCGCCTCTGGGAGCGGGACCCGCTCCTCCAGACCTTCGGGCAGCTGCAGGAGATCCGCACCTACTACGACTTCGTCTCGGTGGACGACGACCGCTACTGGATCGACGGCAAGTACCGGCAAGTCCTCCTCTCGCCGCGCGAGCTGAACCCCGCGTCGCTGCCGACGCGCACGTTCATCAACGAGCACCTCACCTTCACCCACGGGATGGGCCTCACCCTCGGCCCCGTCAACCAGGTCACTCCCGAGGGATTGCCGGTGCTGTTCGTGAAGGACCTGCCGCCCGCCTCGAGCGTGTCGCTCAAGGTGACGCGGCCGCAGATCTACTACGGGGAGATGACGGGGGATTACGTCTTCACGGGGACGCGGCAGCGGGAGTTCGACTTCCCCTCGGGGGAGGAGAACGTCTACACCGCGTACACGGGGACGGGGGGCGTGCCGGTGGGCGGCATCCTGCGCCGGCTGGTCTTCGCCGCGCGCTTCGGCTCGTCGAACATCCTCTTCTCGCAGGACGTCCAGGGCTCGAGCCGCATCCTCTACAACCGGGAGATCACCGTCCGGGCGGCCAAGGCGCTCCCCTTCCTCACCTTCGACCACGACCCGTACCTGGTGATCGCGGCCGACGGGAAGCTGAAGTGGATCCTCGACGCCTACACCTCGACCGACCGCTATCCCTACTCCCAGCGCCTCGCCGACGGCACCAGCTACATGCGGAACAGCGTCAAGGTGGTGATTGACGCGTACGACGGCACGGTGAAGGCGTACGTCGCCGCGCCGTCGGATCCCCTCATCCGGACGTGGGCGCGCATCTTCCCCGGCATCCTCTCGCCCTTGGGCAGCATGCCGGCGGACCTCCGGGCGCACCTCCGCTACCCCGACGAGATCTACCGCATCCAGACGGCGCTCTACGCCACCTATCACATGGACGCGCCGGTGGACTTCTACCACCGCGAGGACCAGTGGCAGATCCCGGCGGTGGAGCGGGCCTCGGGGGCGGTGCCGTTCCTCCGCCACATCATCATGAAGCTGCCGGGGGAGTCCACCGAAGAGTACGTGTACATGGTGCCCTTCACGCCGCGGGGGAAGGACAACCTGGCGGCGTGGATGGTGGCGCGGAACGACGGCGCAGAGTACGGGCGCCTGCGGGTCTACCGCTTGTCGCGGCAGACGCTGGTCTTCGGTCCGACGCAGATCGAGAACCGCATCAACCAGAACACGGAGATCTCGCGGCAGGTCTCGCTGTGGGACCAGCGGGGCAGCCAGGTGCTCTGGGGCGATCTCCTCGTGATCCCGATCGGGACGTCGCTCCTCTACGTGCAGCCGCTGTACCTGCGGGCGCAGGGGGGGAAGATCCCGGAGCTGAAGCGGGTGGTGGTCGCGTACCAGAACGAGGTCTCGATGGCGGAGACGCTCGACGCCGCGCTGGCGGAGCTGTTCGGCGGCTCGGCGGCGCCCCGGGGCGAGGCGGTGCCCGAGGCGGCGGCCGGGGGTGGCGTGTCGGCGCCGGCGGACGCGCAGATGCGGGCGCTGATCGCGGAGGCGCGGCAGCACTACGACCACGCGATGGAAGCGCAGCGGTCCGGGGACTGGGCCACGTACGGGACGGAGATCCGGCAGCTGGGCGAGCTGCTGTCGAGAATCGGGGCCGGGCGGCGCTAGCTCGGTAGCGCGAGGGCGCTGCGGCGCGGGGCCGGCGCGCCCGGGTCGATGCCTGCGGGCGCTGCGGCGCGGGGCCGGCGGGGGCGACGCCCTCCGGCTGCTCGCGGCGCTCGCAGAGTCGGGCATCGCCCCCGCCAACCCCGTGCCTGGCGCCCGCTCCCGCCTCAGCCCCAGCCACTGAATGGAGGAAGTGCCCAGGACAAACCACTCCTGGGCACTTCGTACTTCGAGCTACCGAACCCTGCTCCCTTGGCACCACTGCGCGTCTGCGCGTCTGCCCACTACCGCGCACTGCCCCCTTAGTACTCCGCGGGGCTATCTTGCTCCATCCCCAACGCCCAGAGCCCACGATGACCCTCGCCACGCTGCTCCTCCCCGAGTTCGATCACGAGATGGCGTCCACGCGCCGCCTCCTCGAGCGCGTCCCCGACGGCAAGAGCGCCTGGACGCCGCACACGCGGTCCATGCCCCTCGGCCGCCTCGCCACCCACGTCGCCGAGACGCCGGGATGGGCCACCAACGCCCTCACCAAGGACGAGCTCGACATCGCGCCCCCCGGCGCGCCGCCGCCGGGCGGCCGGGTCCTCACCACCAGGGCAGAGATCCTCGCCCTGTTCGACAGGAACGCGGCCGAGGCGCGCATCGCCCTCGCCGATGCCCTCGACGATGAGTTCGAGAAGCCATGGACGTTCAAGATGACGGGCAAGACGTTCTGGACGCGGCCGAAGTACGAGGTCTACCGCATCTTCTCGCTCAATCACATGATCCACCACCGCGCCCAGCTCGGCCACTACCTGCGCCTCCTCCACATCCCCATCCCCGGGATGTACGGGCCGAGCGCGGACGAACGAGCCGGCTAGGGGCTCGTTGCGCGCGGGCGCTGCACGCAGGCGCTGCGGCGCGAGGCCGGCGGGGGCGACGCCCTCCGGCTGCTCGCTGCGCTCGCAGAGTCGGGCATCGCCCCCGCCGACCCCGTGCCTTGCGCCCGCTCCCGCCCCGTCCCCAACCGCTAGATGCAGGAAGTGCCCAAGACGAACCGCTCCTGGGCACTTCGCACCACTGTGCGTCTACGCGTCTGCCCACTACTTCACCCTGCCACCTTCCTACTGCGAGTTCGAAGGGGCGCGGGTATAGATGCGCCGCCCTTCCCTCGGCAGCAGCTCCCCTCTCTCGTCGCTCTTCTCCGCGATGCGCGTCGTCACAGTGAGCTGGCGGCCGTCGCGCGAGACCTCATAGCTCTCCACCACCACCGTCCGGCTCGGGAGGGCCCGCCGCACTTCGAAGCGCGACCCGTTCCATTGCCCCGTCACGAAGGTCACGTCTCCCGGCCCGTTGCGCCCGAGGATGCGCGTTTCCCGCCAGTCGGTGTAGACCACGAGCGGGGCGCTCTGCCCCTGCGTGAAGGTGAACGCGCTGTCGCTCCGCTCGATCACCAGCCGCCCGAACTCCACGCGCGCGCTGTCGCGCGCCAGCGAGTCGCGGACCTGCAGGGAGTCGCGCGCCGCGCGGCTGCCCGAGCCGCCCTGCGGGTAGCCGCCCCCCCGCCCGCCGAAGCCCCCACCCATGCCCCCAGGCTGGCCGCCGAAGCCGCCGCGCGAGCCCTCCATCGGCATCCCGCCACGCTC
>JBEKGT010000118.1:0-6585 GCA_050012655.1 Gemmatimonadales bacterium
GCGCTCGAGTCGGGGCGGCGGGCGGCGGAGGCGGTGCTCGAGGACTTGGGGCAAGCGCAGGCCTGACGCGCGTGCAGGGCAACATCGCCAATTACGAGTACAGTAGTCGTCAATCAGCGCGCCCGCCGCGGCTGCGCGCGGAGCGGACCGTCCCTCTCGCGCGGATCGCCGCCCCGCCGCATTTTGACGGGACCTTCCCGCGCGCTCCGAGGGATGCGCGCCGGACCCCTTCCCGATGTGCCGTGGCACGCCGAACGGTGAGGAGAACTCCCCCCGATGACGGACGCTTCCGAGACCAAGTCTCTTCCTGAGAACGCGTACCTCCCCTTGCAGCCGGGGCAGGCCTACCAGCCTATCATCCCCGCCTCGGTGGACGTGCCGCAGGCCACGTGGCGGGCCGTGGGGTGGGGCCTCTTCCTGTGCGTGATCTTCACCGTGGCCTCGGCGTACTCGGGGCTCAAGGTGGGGCAGGTGATGGAGGCGGCGATCCCGATCTCCATCCTCGCCATCGGCCTTGCGCGGGTGTACAGCCGCCGCTCGACTCTCCTCGAGAACGTGATCATCACGGGCGTGGGGGGCGTGTCGGGCTCGATCGTGGCCGGCGCGATCTTCACCCTCCCCGCGCTCTACATCCTCCAACTCAACCCGCACCCCGTGCAGACGATCTTCATCTGCCTCGCGGGGGGCGTCATGGGGACGCTCTTCCTCATCCCGCTGCGGCGCTACTTCGTGCGGGAGATGCACGGCCGGTTCCCGTATCCCGAGGCGACGGCGATCACCGAGGTCCTGGTGACGGGCGAGAAGGGGGGCTCGCAGGCGCGGCTCCTCCTGCAGGCCACGTTCATCGCCGGCATCTACGACTTCTTCGTCACGACCTTCCAGGTCTGGAAGGAGTACGTGGACTTCCGCTTCGTCGGCGTGGTGGAGGCGGTCGCCACGCGGGCGAAGGTGGTCTTCAATTTCGACGCCATCGCCTTCATCCTCGGCCTCGGCTACGTGATGGGACTCCGCTCCTCGATGGTGCTCTGCGCGGGGGGCGTGCTGTCGAACTTCGTCCTGGTGCCGATGATCTGGTTCGTGGGGCGGCACCTTCCCGACATCGTCTACCCCGCCACGGTCCCCATCGCGGCGATGACCGCCAACCAGATCTTCCGCGGCTACGTGCGGTTCGTGGGCGTCGGCGCCATCGCGACGGCGGGGATCTTCGGCATCGTGAAGTCGCTCAAGATCGTGGCCGGCTCTTTCGGCATCGCGCTCAAGGCGTTCCGGGCGGGGGAGCCGGCGGCGGGGGAGCGGACCGACCAGGACATCTCCCTGATGGCGATGCTCGTGGGGGTCGTGCTCACCGCGGTGGGCGCGGGGGTGTTCTTCGGCTACCTCCACACCTCGCTGAGCGTCGTGCTCGTCGGGCTGCTCCTCACGCTGGTCTTCTCGTTCTTCTTCACCTCCGTGGCCGCGAACGCCATCGCGACCGTGGCGCGGAACCCCGTCTCCGGGATGACGATGCTGACCATCATCATCTCGTCGGTCGTACTGCTCCGGTTCGGGCTCTCCGGCACGACGGGGATGTTCTTCGTGATGGCGATGGCGGGGATGGTCTGCACCGCGCTCTCGGTGTCGGGGCAGTTCATCACCGACCTCAAGACGGGGTACTGGCTCGGCTCGACGCCGCGGGTGCAGGAGCGGGTCAAGTTCCTCGGCGTCATCGCGGCCTCGGTGGCGGCGGCGCTGACGATCGTGATGCTGGCGAAGGCGTTCCAGTTCGGCGAGGCGATGCCGGGCGACCCGCGCACCGTGCTCCCTTCGCCGCAGGCCTCGATCATGAAAGCGCTGGTGCAGGGGTTCATGAGCCAGCAGCCGGTGGCGTATATCCTCTTCGGCGTCGGCGCGATGGTCGCCGTGATCACCGAGATGCTGGGCGTCCCCTCGCTGACCTTCGCCCTCGGGATGTATCTCCCCCTCGAACTCAACACGCCGGCGCTGGTGGGCGGGTTCCTCGCGCACTACATCGGAAAGCGCTCGGAGAGGATCGGCGGGCACGCTGGCGCCAGCATCCGCGAGCGGGGCGTCATCATCGCCTCCGGACTCATGGCGGGGGGCGCGCTGGGCGGCGTCTTCGGCGCGGCGCTGCGGCTCTTCCCCTGGTACAAGGAGGAGCTGGTGCGGCTGCCGTTCTACGGGACGGAGTGGCTCTCGCAGTCGGTCTCGGCGCTGCTGTTCGTGGCGCTGTGCGCCTACATCTGGTACGGGTCGCTGCGCAGGCAGCGGGAGGGAGCGGTGGCGTGACCACGCATTTCGACCGCCTCGCGGCGGACGCGATCCTGGGGATAGACACCCTGTGGGGGGGCGACGTGATGAACCCCTCGGGGACGGGACGGTTCATCGCCGACTCGTGGTTCTCCGACGAGCCGCTGCCGCCCGCGTACACGCACGCCACCGCCGCGCCCCTCCGCGCGAGCGGGGGCGTCGGCGCCAAGGTGCCCGACGTGAAGGCCATCACGGCGTACCTCGCCGCGGTGGACGTGCCGGGGGCGATCGCGGGCCTCAAGACGGAGGCGCGGACCTTCCCCGACCTGCGGCGCGACTACACCACCGGGATGGTGTGCTGCTTCGAGGTGATGTGGGAGCTGGCGATGGAGATGATCGGCAAGGGGCCCGCGGTGCCGTACGACCGGTGCGTGCGGGCCTCGTGCGGGCACGATCCCGCGCCCTCCGACCCGCGCGCGCGTCGCGCCCGCGTGGCGGATCTGCTCGCGAAGGCGGGGTATCCCTCGAAGGACGCCGCGGGGCTCCTCGCCGCGGTGGACGGGTGGCGCGCCGAGCGGATGGTGCCGATGAAGAGCATCAAGGCGCTCGCCGACGCGGTCATCGCGCAATACGACCGGCTCTCGGAGACCGGCCTCACGCCCTACCTCCCCGCGCCGCTCCGGACGGTGCCCCGCGCGAACATCGCCTTCCTCCCGATCCCGGACGCCTGGTTCTCGGGCTCCATGAACTACCTCGGCCGCGCTCGGAAGAAGGACGGCACCCCCGCGTACGACGCGACCTACGAGATCAACGCCTCCCTCGGCATCTCGGTGCCGGAGTTCGTCCAGTTGGTGACGCATGAGGTGGTGCCGGGGCACGTGACCACCTTCGCGTACCTCCAGGACCTGTACGTCCGGGGCGAGGTGGGCTTCGAGGCCACGGTGCAGACGATGAACACCCGGGGCGCGGCGCTCTCGGAGGGGATCGCGAACAACGGCATCCTCATCGCCTACGGCGTGACGGAGATCGAGGAGCTGCCCGACGAGGACCTCCAGATCGGGCTCCTGCTCGCCCTCCTGCAGGACGACGCGAAGAATCAGTCGTCGTATTTGACGTGGAAGGAGGGGATGCCGCAGCCGGAGGTCGCGGCGGTGCTCCGGCGGGAGTATCTGGTGAGCGAGGAGCGCGCCGACAAGCTCTCCGGCGCGTGGGGGAAGCACCCGCTCCTCGGGCGGATGTACCTGCCGGCGTACCGCACCGGCACGGAGTGTGTGGCCGACCTGCGGCGCCGCTACCCGGCGGCGAAGGTCCTGCCGGCGCTCTACGGGTGCAGCGGCCTCGTGGACGTCTCGACGGTGGAGGCGGCGCTGGCGTAGACACGGCGCACGAGGCGGGGTGGCGCAGCGGCCCGGCGGGGAGATTCCGCCGGGCCGCTCGTGTATCACGCCGTCTTGTGCGCCGGCTCCCGATGCCGGTCCACCCACCAGGCGGCGAGGGGGATGAGCCATCCGGCGAGGCCGACGCCCGCGAGGACGCCGGCGTTGGGGGGTGGCGGCGACGCCAGGGTCGCGGCGAAGAGAGCGGCGAGGAAGACGGCGAACGCCGCGATCCCCCAGCGTCCCACGGGGTCCTTCTCGCGGGTGCCGTGCAGGTAGAGCGCGAGCGCCCCGACGAACATCGCGCTTTCGATGATGATCGCGAGCGACGGGTGCCGCCACAGGCCGAGCCCGATGTGCACGCCGCCGTGCCACGGCCACACCGGCATCCCCCGGCGATGCGTCGCGAAGTCGAGGACCCAGTGGCTCAGCACCGCGGCGGCGATGACCAGTGCCGCTCCGCGCTTCCGCGTCCGGGCGAAGTACAGCGCCGCGCCGGCCGTGGCGAAGACCAGCGTGGCCACCAGGCTGTGGGTGAGCGGGTAGTCGTTGAAGGACTGGACGGAGAGTGCCGTGTCGCCCACGGTGAACGAGAAGTGCTCGAGCCCGACGATGAGCACGAGGGGCGAGAGGAGGTCGAGCCACCCCGCCGTGAGAAAGAGGGTGCCGAGGGAAGTGCGCGGCGCGGCCTTCTTGGCGGCGAACGCGACCGCCATGTGCCCGATGAACAACCTACTGCTCCGAGTGATGTCTCCTTCCTTTACGTACGGGAGGGGCGCGTCGTTAAGCCGGGCCGTTCTCCGAGTACGGCTCCTCGAGCGGCTCCCGGTGGTGGTCCACCCACCAGGCGGCCAGCGGGAAGAGCCACGCGAAGAGGCCGAAGACCGGCATCGCCGAGGCGTCGGCGGGCGGCGGGCCGGCGACGTTGAGGGCGTAGATCAGCACGCAGAACGCCGCGAACGCCACGGCGCCGGCGCGGCCGAAGGTGTCCCGGGGCCGCGTCGCGCTGAAGTAGAGCCACACCCCGCCGGCGAAGAGCGCCCCCTCCACCGCGATGGTCCCGCCGACGCTGTTCCAGAGGCCGAGCCCGACGAGCGGCCCGCCGGGCCACAGCGGCATGTCCGCGCGGTGGGTGAGGAAGTCGAGCACCCAGTGGCTCAGCACCGCTGCCGCCACAACTATGGACGCCCAGGCGTCCCGCGACCACGCGAGGATGAGGCCCCCGAAGAGCGCCGCCCACAGGAAGGTCATGGCGAGGCTGTGGCTCCACGGGTAGTCGTACAGATCGAGCCGCAGGAAGGCGTTGCCGGTCGGAACGAGACGGACGTGCTCGATCCCGAGGAGGAGCAGGATCGGCCAGAGGAGATCGAGGAACCCCGTCGCCACGAAGAGGGTGCCGAGGGATGTCCGGGGTGATACCTTCTTGGCCGCGAACGCAACCGCGAAGTGACCAATGAACACAGGCATGCCTCGCAGTGGACGCCGGCAATCTAAAGCCGGCGACGTACCCGCCGCCAAGCGCCCCGCGCCCGCGGGCCGGGCGGCCCCGAAGCCCGTCCCCTCCGCTCTCCTTCGGGAGGTCGCCCGGGCCCTTGCCGCTGAGGCCGATCCCGCTGCGGCGCGCCAGTTCCTCTCCTACTTCAAGCCGCACGAGCAGGTCCGCGTCATCGGCGTGAAGTCGGTGCGCGTCCGGGAGATCCTCGCCGGCATCCACGAGCGGGTCCGGGACGTCTGGACGCTCCACGACATCGTCGCCTTCACCGGACTGTGCCTGAAGCGCCGGGAGATGGAGATCCGCGGCATCGGCACCGCGCTCCTCGGCAGGTACACGAAGGTCTACGAGGCGTGCCTCCTGCACCGCGTGCAGCGCTGGCTCGCCGCCGGCTGCCTCGACAACTGGGCGTCGGTGGACTCGATGGCGGGGAACGTCGTCTCCCCGCTCCTCGAGAAGTTCCCGGCGCTCGTTCCCGAGATCGTGCACTGGAGCGCGTCGCGGAACATGTGGGTGCGCCGGATGAGCGTCGTGCCCCTGGTGCCCTTCGCGCGCCACGGCGAGTACCTCGATGAGGCGTACGGCGTGGTCGAGGCGCTCCTCGGCGACGGCGAGGACCTGATGCACAAGGCGACCGGGTGGCTGCTGCGGGAGGCGGGGAAGACCGACGCCGCGCGGTTGGAACGGTTCCTCCTGAAGCATGGCGCGGCGGTCCCGCGGACCACGCTCCGCTACGCCATCGAGCGCTTCCCCGCGGCGAAGCGGAAGCAGCTCCTGGCGGCGACCCGACCTTAGTCCTGGAGCAGCCGGCGGATCTCCTTCGCGAGGCCGAAGGGGTCGAACGGCTTGGCGATGACGCCGCGCGCGCCCAGGGCGCGGAGGCGCTCCCCCTCGGGCCCTTCGGCGCTCGCCGTGAGGAAGATGACGGGGATGCCGCGGGTGCGCTCGCTCATGCGCAGGCGCGCGAGGAGCTCCGGGCCGTCGCGGTCGGGGAGCTGCACATCGGTGACGACGACGTCGGGGGGCTCCGCCGCGGCCTGGCGCAGCGCGGTGGCCGCGCTGTCGGCGCCGCGCACCTCGAACCCGCCGTCGGCACCGAGGGCGGCTCCGGCGGCGAGGAGCACCAGCGGGTCGTCGTCCACCAGGAGGACGCGGATCATCGGCGCAGCTGGCGGCCGATCCGCGCCATCAGCTCGATCGGCGGGAAGGGCGTCACGCACCCGGCGGAGCACCTCCTGCAGCCGGTCGAGCGCGGCCACCAACTCGTCGGCGGGTGCCTCTTCGCACGCGGCGGCCGCCTCACTGACCTCGGGGAAGCCGTATGTTCCTCCGACGCCGCGGAGCGCGTGCGCCATCCGGCGGATCGAGTCGGCGGCCTCGGCGTTCCCCTCGCGCAGCGCCTCGGACGCGGCCTCGAGGGCCGTGGTGCGTGCTCCCAGCGCTGCGCGGAACGCCGCCTGCAGCTGGTCC
>JBEKGT010000119.1:0-6476 GCA_050012655.1 Gemmatimonadales bacterium
GGCGGCGCGACTCCTCGACCGCGAGCGCGCGACGCTGCCGGTGCGTGACGCGCAGCGGCTCGCTCGGCGTGTGGCGTTCGCCTGGCTCAGGGCCGGCTCGCCCGACCGCGCGTCCGCGGCGGTCGGGGAAGATTCCTCCCTCGCGGGGGACGAGGTACGCGGCTGGGTGGCGCTCTACCGCGGCGCGCTGCGCGAGGCGACGGCCATGCTGCGCGCGGTGGGCGCGGACGCGGGTGATGCCGCACGGGCGCCTGAACGCGCGGACGCGGTGGCGCTCGCGTCGGCCGTCGGGAGGGACTCCTTCCCCGCGCTCGGCGCCGCCCTCCTCCTCGCCGCCCGGGGAGACACCATCGGCGCGTCGCGGGCGCTCGCCGCGGCCGCCGGCGAGCTGGACGGCGAGGCGCGGGCCGAGGTGCAGATCCGGGCGGCGCACTTCGCGGAGGCGGCGCACGACACCGCCGCCGCCGAGGCCCTCTGGACCGCCATCGCCGCCCGGCCGGGCGCGTCACCGGCGGGGGCCGCCGCCCTCCTCGCCCTCGCGCGCGTCTCCGCCGAGCGCGGGCGCTACGCGGAGGCGGCGGAGCGGCTCGAGACGCTGATCCTCCGGAACCCCGACAGCGCTCTCGTTCCCGAGGCGCGCCGTGAGCTGGACCGGGCGCGCGGCCTGGTGCCCCGCTCGTGAAGCGCCGCGGCTTCGTGCGCCTCGCGGCGGGGTTGTGGCCCGCCGGCCGTCTGCGCGAGGCGCTGCGCGCCCGGGGCGCCGCGGGACCGGTCCTGGCGGACGCCGCCCTGTCCGCGCGCGGCTTCGCGCCGTCGCTCCTCGTCCCGATGGACGACGCGCAGACCAATCACCTCAAGGCCTACGGCATTGCCTACCGGGCCATCGCGCGGACCGGACGGGTGGAGTGGCTCCTCAACTACCGCGGCGGCTCCTTCCTCCTCGGCGACGACGCCGAGGCGCGGCGCGCGGCCACGCTGGCGGGTGTCGCGCTGGAGCCGGTGGGCGATGAACAGGTAGTGGCCATCCGCGGCGGCATCGAACAGAACAACCAGGACGCGGTGATCCTCGAGCGCGTCCCGCGCGTCGCGATCTACTCGCCCCCGTTCGCGGCGCCGTGGGACGATGCGGTCACGATGGCGCTCCAGTACGCCGAGATCCCGTTCACCAAGATCTGGGACGCGGAGGTGATGGCGGGGCGGCTGCACGACTTCGACTGGCTCCATCTGCACCACGAGGACTTCACCGGCCAGTACTCGAAGTTCTATCTCAATTACGCCGGCGCGGTCTGGCTGGCGGAGATGGTGGACGCCAACCAGGCGATGGCCCGCCGGCTCGGCCTCCCCCACGTCCCCGCGCTCAAGAAGGCCGTGGCGCGCCACATCCGCGACTACGTGGACCAGGGCGGGTTCCTCTTCGCCATGTGCCTCGCGACCGAGACGCTGGAGCTCGCGCTCGCGGCCCACGACGTGGACATCGCCGCCGCCTTCGCCGATGGGACGCCGATGGACCCCGACGCCTCCGCGAAGATGGACTGGACCGCGGCGATGGCCTGCCGCGACGCGCAGCTCGAGACCACGCCCTCCATCCCCGCCTTCTCCGACATCGACGGCCACCAGGTGGATTACCCCGGCCGCCGGCAGCCGCTGGGCGCCTTCGAGCTGTTCAACTTCAGCGCCAAGATCGACCCGGTGCCGGCGATGCTGGTGCAGTGCCACCGCCAGGTCATCCCCGACTTCTACGGCCTCACCACCAGCTTCACCCGCCACACCCTGAAGCACAGCGTGACGGTCCTCGCCGAGGAGCCGGGCGCCCCCTGGGTCAAGTACATCCACGGCGATGTGGGGCGGGGGACGTGGACCTACTTCGGCGGTCACGATCCGGAGGACCCCCAGCACCAGGTCGGCGACCCGCCCACCGACCTGTCGCTGCACCCCACCTCGCCGGGGTACCGCCTGATCCTCAACAACGTCCTCTTCCCCGCGGCGCGGAAGCGCGAGCTGAAGACGTGAGCGGTGTGCGGCTGGACCCGGCGGCGCGCGAGACCATCGCGCGGGCGATCGCGGAGGCGGGCGGGCGCGAGGTGGCGTTCGTCGCGGACGTCGCCCCCGACGGCAGCGTGACGGCGGCGGAGGTCGTGGCGCGGGGGACCGCCGAGATGGTGCTCGCCCTCCCGGGAGCGGCGGGCCGCGGCCAGATGGCGCTCCACAACCATCCGAGCGGCCTCCTCGAGCCCTCGGGCGCCGACCTCGACGTCGCGGTGCGGCTCCACGACGCGGGCGTGGGGTTCGGCATCGTGAACAACGACGCCACCGCGCTCTACGTCGTGGTCGAAGTCCCCAAGCCCCGCGAGATCGAGCCGATCGACCCCGTCGCCGCGGCCAATCTCCTGCGCCCCACCGGCCGCGTCGCGCGCCTCCTCGGCACCCCGGAGGACCGCCCGTCCCAGCGCGACATGGCCGCCTACGTCGCGGACGCGTACAACGAGGGGGGCGTCGCGCTCCTCGAGGCGGGGACGGGCGTCGGGAAGTCGTTCGCGTACCTCGTGCCCGCGATCCTCTGGGCGCTGAAGAACGGCGAGCGCACGGTCGTCTCCACCAACACCATCAACCTGCAGGAGCAGCTCGTCGGCACCGACCTGCCGACGCTCGCGAAGGCCCTCGGCACCGCCGACCGGCCGGTGCGCTACGCCCTCCTGAAGGGGTGGCGGAACTACCTCTGCCTCGCCCGGGTGCAGCAGGCGCTCGGAGCGGTCGGCACGCTCCTCGAGCCGGAGCGCCGCGACGAGCTGGAGGCGGTCGCCGCGTGGGCGAAGAGCACCACCGACGGCAGCCTCTCGACCCTCGCCTTCGAGCCCAGCGACGAGGTGTGGGACGAGGTCGCGGCGGAGTCCGACCTGTGCACGCGCCTCCGCTGCCCGCACTTCAACGCCTGCTTCGTCTTCGCCGCGCGCCGCCGCGCCGCCGACGCGGACGTGGTCGTGGTGAACCACCATCTCCTCGCCAGCGACCTCGCCGTCCGCCAGGCGCAGGGGAACTGGGAGGACGCGGCGGTCCTGCCCCCCTACCGCCGGCTGGTGCTCGACGAGGGGCACCACCTCGAGGACACCGCCGCCGACCACCTCGGCAAGCAGGCCACCTCGCGGGGGGTGGAGCGGCTCCTCGGACGTCTCGAGCGCGGGAATCGCGGCGTGCTCCCGGCGCTGCGCGCGGCCCTCGCCGATGCGAACGACCTCGCGCGCGAGGACGCGCTGGCGATCGTGCGCGAGCGCCTGACGCCCGGGCTCGCGGAGGCGCGCCGCGCGGCCGAGCAGCTCTTCCGCCTCCTCGAGGCTCACCTCGCCGGCCAGCCGGAGAACGTCCTCCGCCTCACCGACGCGTTCGCCGAGGGGCCGGTGTGGGCCGCCGGACTCGGGGACGCCCTCACCAACCTCGGCTTCACCTTCGGCCGCGTCCGCGACGCGGTGGTGGCGCTGATCGAGCGGGTCACCCGCGACGAGCCCCCGGGCGACCGCCTCGCCCAGCTCCTCGCCGAGCTGCGGGGGATCGCGGGGCGCCTCGATGCCGCGCGAGACGCGGTGGCCACGGCGCTCAAGCCACCGCCGAACGCGCCGCCTCTGGTGCGGTGGATGGAGCGGCGCGGCGGGGCGCATGTCGCGCTGACCGCGATGCCCCTCGAGCTCGCCCCCCTCCTCAAGGCGATCCTCTTCGACCGTGTCGAAACCGTCGTGGTCACCAGCGCCACGCTGGCCGTGGACGGCGACTTCGGCTTCCTCACCGGGCGGCTCGGCCTCGACCTGCCGGTGGTGCGGCCGGGTCCGCGCGAGGTGCTCCCCTCGCCGTTCAACTTCCGCGACCAGTGCCTCTTCCTGATCCCCGACGACATCCCCGAGCCGCGGGGCGACACCGAGGGGCACGCGGGCGCGACGGTGGACGTCGTCTGCGACGTGGCGCGCGCGGCCGACGGGGGGTTGTTCGTCCTCTTCACGAGCCACCGCGCGCTCCGCGCCACCGCGGCGGCCCTGCGCGCGCGGGCCGACGTCGCGGGGCGCTGGCCCCTCCTCGTGCAGGGGGAGCAGCCGCGCGACCTCCTCCTGCGCCGCTTCCGGCAGGCCGGCTCCGCGATCCTCCTCGGCACCGATTCGTTCTGGGAGGGCGTGGACGTGCCCGGCGCCGCGCTCCGCGCCCTCATCATCGCCAAGCTGCCCTTCCGCGTGCCGAGCGAGCCGGTGACCGCCGCGCGGCTGTAGATGATCGAGGCCCAGGGGGGCGACCCCTTCAACGACTACCTCGTTCCGCTCGCCGCCCTCAAGTTGAAGCAGGGTTTCGGGCGGCTCATCCGCTCGCGCACCGACGTCGGCGTCATCGTCCTCCTCGACCGCCGCGTGCTGACGAAGCGGTACGGCGCCGCACTCCTCGCGGGCCTGCCGCCGGCCGAGCGCCGGGTGGGGCCATGGGGCGTGCTGCGGGAGGCGATGGGGGAGTTCTTCGCCCTGCACGGCATCGGGGAGAACGTGATGAGTGATGAGTGATGCGTGATGAGAGAGAGGTGATGGGTGATGGGGGACGGTGCCAATCTGACGGCTGATGGCTGAGGAGGATCAGTGAGGATCCCGAGACCGGGGAAGATCGTATGCGTGGGCCGCAACTACGTCGAGCACGCCAAGGAGCTGGGGAACGACGTTCCCGATCGGCCGCTCCTCTTCCTCAAGCCTCCGTCGGCGCTGCTCGGCGACGGGGAGACGATCCTGCTGCCCCCGGCATCCTCCCGTGTGGAACACGAGGGGGAGATCGGCGTGGTGATCGGCCGCGAGCTGCGGAAGGGGGATGAGCAGGCGGCGCGCGCGGCCGTCGGCGGTGTCACGTGCGTGAACGATGTCACCGCCCGCGACCTCCAGAAGACTGACGGGCAGTGGACGCGCGCCAAGGGGTTCGACACCTTCTGCCCCGCGGGCCCGGTGGTGTGGGCGCCGCCTCCGGACTTCAACCTCCGCCACCTCAGGATGTTCTGCCGCGTCAACGGGGCCGTGCGGCAGGTGGGCCGGGCGGCGGACATGGTGTTCGCCATCCCGGCGCTGCTGTCGTACATCTCTCACGTGATGACATTGGAGCCGGGGGACCTCGTCGCCACCGGCACGCCGGCGGGGGTCGGCCCCCTCGTGGCCGGCGACGTGGTCGAGATCGAGATCCCCGGCGTGGGCGTGTTGCGGAACCCGGTGGCGTCCGGGGACTAATAGTAAGGCAAGGCGGCTCGCTAGATTCCCAACGGAACGCGTCGGCGCACGTCCAACAGTGGAGCGGGGAGGAACAGCCAGGGTGAAGCCGCACATCGCGGACCGGGTGGGGCAGCTGCCGGGGTATCCCCTGGCCAAGATCCCGCAGCGGAAGCGGGAGCTGATCGCGAAGGGCGTGGACCTGATCGACCTGGGCGCGGGCGACGACAACATCGCCCCGCCGCCCGTGGCGGTGCAGGCGCTCGACGAGGCGCTCCGCGACCCCGCGATGAGCCGCTACGGCTTCCAGCTCGGCCTTCCCGCGTTCCGCCAGGCGGTCAGCCGCTACCACCGCCGCCGCTTCGGCCACGAGTTCGATCCGATGACCGAGGTCCTCCCCCTCATCGGCTCGAAGGAGGGGATCGCGCACTTCGCGCTCGCGACCTGCAACCCCGGCGACGTGGCGGTGGTGCCGGAGCCCGGGTACCAGTGCTACATCGGCGGCGCCATCGGCGCCCAGGCCGACGTGCACCTCTATCCGCTCACGCCGCGCACGGATTTCCTGGTGGAATTGGGCGAGCTGCCGAAGGATGTCCTGCGCCGCACCCGGCTCGTCTTCCTCAACTACCCGAACAACCCGACCGCTGCGGTGGCGCCCCGCGACTACCTGGAGCGCACGGTGGCGATCTGCCGTGAGTACGGCATCGCGCTCGCGTACGACAACCCGTATGTCGAGATCACCTTCGACGGCTACCGCGCCCCGAGCATCTTCGAGGTCGAGGGGGCACGCGAGGTGGCGCTCGAATTCCATTCGGTGTCGAAGTCGTTCACGCTGACCGGCTGGCGCCTCGGCTGGGCGGTCGGGAGCGCGCAGTTGATGAAGGCGCTCACCACCGTGAAGTCGTACTACGACACCGGCCCGTTCCTGGCGGTGCAGCATGCCGGCGCCGCGGTGCTCGACTGCGCCGAGTCCATCGTCGCCCCGGTGGTGGCGCGGTACCAGGCGCGGCGGGATGCGGCGGTGGCGGCGCTGCGCACCGTGGGGTTCGACGCGCCGGTGCCCAAGGCCACGCTGTACCTGTGGGTCCCGCTCCCGGAGGGGGTCTCGTCGGAGGTGTTCCAGACGGCGGCGATGGAGGAGGAGGGCGTGATCGTGCTCGGCGGCCATTCGTTCGGTGCGTCGGCGGGGGGCTTCTTCCGCATCGCCCTCACGGCGCCGGAAGCCCGCCTCGAGGAAGCCGCGGCGCGGCTCGGGAAGGTGCTTGC
>JBEKGT010000120.1:0-6462 GCA_050012655.1 Gemmatimonadales bacterium
CGCGATCACGGCCACGAAGGCGAGAACCTCGACCAGCACCTGCCAGCTGCCCATCAGCCGGAAGACCATCGCGACCGGGAAGAGGTAGATGACGTCCACCGCGACCGCGAGGTAGAGCAGCGCGTAGAGGTAGTAGGCGAGCGAGAACGAGCGCCACGCCCCGCGCTCGGGGATGATGCCGCTCTCGTAGGTCTTCAGCGCGTCGGGGCCCTTGCCGCGCGGCGCGATGGCGAACGGCACCACGACGGCGATCGCGGCGAACACCAGCCCGATCGCGAGGAACGCGACCACATAGCGATACTGGTAGACGATCGATGCGCCCATAGGCCTTTCGGCACGTTCGGCTGGATTCGGGGAGCATGGAGCGGAAGGGACTCGAACCCTCGACCCCCTGGTTGCAAACCAGGTGCTCTCCCAGCTGAGCTACCGCCCCGATATCGCCGGCGTCCGCAAGCTACACGGGGGAGCGGAGCCCCTCAAGGAATCCGGGGCCGCCCAGCTCGCCGGAGGGGACTCGCAAAAAGCGCGCCGACCTCAGAACCCCATGTACCGCAATAGGAAGCGCTCGAACTCGGCCAGTTCGATGGGTTTGGGGAGTATTCTGCTCGGTGCGATGCCCGCGGCGTCGAGGTCGCCGAGCTGGGTGATGTCGCCGGAGAGGAAGATCATCCGTTCGGCGACGGCCGGGGCCGTCTCGCTGAGGGCACCGTAGAGGGCGGCGCCGTCCATCCCCGGCATCCGCAGGTCGGCGACGACGATGTCGCTCGGCTCCGCCGCGAGGAGCACCAGCGCCTCGGCGCCGTCGGCCGCCTCGCGGACGAGGGCGCCGCGCCGCGTCAGGAAGCGGCCGAGGGGCCGGCGCACCGCCGGCTCGTCGTCCACCAGCAGCACCCGGAGTCCCTCGAGCGTCCCGGCACCCGCTGCCGCCGGCGGGCCCGCGGCCGGGCCGGGGAACGGCCCCGCCGGCAGTGTCACCGTGAACGCGGCGCCGGCGCCCTCACCCGACGGCTCGTACCCGATGTCGCCCCCCATCTCGCGCGCCACCCGCCGCGCGGTGTAGAGCCCGAGCCCGACGTGCCCCGCCCCGCGCGAGGACGCAAAGGGCTGGAAGAGGCGGCCCTGCACCTCGGGAGGGACGCCGGGCCCGGCATCCCACACGACCACGCACACGCGAGCGCCGTCCAGCCGCGTGCGCACCCCCATCCTCCGCCCCGGCGCGCCGCCGCGCACCAGCGCCTCGTGGGCGTTGGAGAGAAGCGCGACGAGGACGTGCTCCACCTTCTGCGGATCCGCCTGCGCAGGCGGGAGGCCGTCCGCCAGCTCCATCGCGCAGGAGACGCCGTCGGCCGCGATCTGGAACGCCAGCAGCTCGACCGACTCCCGCACCACGTCGTTCACCGCGGCGAGCTGCTCACCGGACCCGGGCCGGACGAAGCGCACGATCCCCTCGAGCAGCCGGGCCGCCCGGCGCGTCTGCGCCAGGATCTCCGCCATCTCGCGCCGGATAGCTTCCGGCACCGCGGGATCGGCGAGCCGCCCCTCGGCCGTGGCCCCGATGGACATCAGCGGGTTGTTGACGGCGTGGGCCGCGTCGGCGAGGAGGACGCTCGCGGCCGCCATCTGGCCCTGCGATTCGGCGCGGCTGCGGAGCACCGCCGTCATCTGGTTGAACTGGCGGGCCAGCGCGCCGATCTCGTCGTCGGCGAAAGGCAGGAGCTGGACCGAGAGGTCCCCCTCCGCCATCCGCGCCAGCGCATCCTGCAGCTCCCGCAGCGGGGCCTCGATGCGCCGGCGGACGAGCCGCACCAGCGCCAACATCACCAGCACGGAGCCGAGCACCCACAGCGCGAAGAGCCACGTGAAGCGGCGGCTCAGCACCTCCACCTCCCGCTGCGCCACGAGGACCCGCGCCAGGCCCCCCACCTGCGCCCGCGCCGCCAGCTCGTAGACCGCTTCCCGCAATCGCCTTGCGGTCTCCACGTGTCGGACGGCCTCGGCATGTCGCCCGAGCTCCTCCAGCGCGAGCGCCTCATCGAGGGTGACCGCGAGGCGCGAGGCCGTCTCCCCCACCTGCGCGAGGACGATGCGCACCGAGTCGGGCACCGCGACCAGCAGCCGGCCCACCAGGAGGGAGTCGTAGCCGTCCACCGCCGCCGCGAGGGAATCGCGCGACGCGGCGTCCTTCTCCGCGAGCGCGCGCTCCCCGAGCCGGGTGCAGCGGTCGGCCCACGCGCTCGCGTCGTGCACGCGGTCCCCCACCGCCGTCAGCGGCTCCGTGGCCTCGCGGACCGCCTTGACCGCGGGGACGACGTGCACCGTGGCGTAGAACCCGGTCGCGGCCGCGACGACCACGCCCGTCGTCGCGAGGAGCTGCACCGAGGCGCGGATACTGACAGGTTTCACCGCGCGAGCGCCTCGACCGGCACGACCACGGTCCCCCGCACCTGCCCCATCACGAAGCGCGGTGCGCCGGCGCCCGCGCCGAAGCCGATCTCCCCCGTGATGCCGCGGTACCGGGGGCGGCCGACGCCCAGCGCGAGGAGGTAGTCCCGGACGCGACGGGGCCGGTCCCCCACCGCCTCGACCGCCGTCGCGAGGAGGCGCACCGCGTCGTACACCATGGCGTCGCGGGCGGCCGGCTCCCGGCCGAGCCGCTGTCGCACGACGGTCTCGAAGCGCCGCGTCGCGCTGTCGGCGGAGCCGGGGAGCCAGAAGGTGACCACGTACATCCCCGTGGCTGCGTCGGGGCGCGGCGTCACGAGGTCGGGGAGGACGTGCGCCCCGTCGCCCGCGACGATGGGCGAACGCACCCCGCGGTCGCGGAGTTGGCCGGCGATCCTGCCGGCGTCGCGCGCGTACCCCGCGATCACCACGGCGTCGGGCGTCCCGTGGCGCAGCGCGGCCTCGACGAGCACGGCCAAGTCGGCGCTCCCGTCGTACCGGACCACGCGGAGGACGCCGACGCCGCTCCCCGCCAACGCGCCTTCCACCCCGTCACGGAGTCCGATCCCATATTCGGTGTTGTTGTAGAAGATCGTGACCGACCGCGCGCGCAGCCGGTCGCGCACGAACCCGGCGATGAAGCGGCCCTCCACCGAATCGTCCGGCGCCAGGGCCAGCGTCCACTCCCCCGCCCGCGCCAGGAGGCGGCTGGTCCCCGTCGGGACGAGCTGCACGACGCGCGCAGCGTTGTAGACCGGGGCCGCGGCGAGGCTCTGCCCGCTCCCCTCGTGGCCGACGACGGCCACGACCGGGAGCCGCAGGACGCTGGCGGCGAGCACGATGGGCGACCCGCTTATGCTCGGCGGCCCCGGCGGCGCGGAGTCGCGCACCAGTTCCAGCGGGTGCCCCCGCACCCCGCCGGCCGCGTTGATCTCCTCGGCCGCGAACGCCGCCGGCGCGGCGAAGTCGGGTGGCAGCACGACGCCGATCCGGACGGGCTCGCGCGCGCGGGAGCACCCCACTGCAAGCAGGACCGCCGCGGCGACCGAGGTCACCGCGGCGGAGGGAAGGAGCCGGTTCATCCTGCGCCCCGGCGACCGCTAGGGCTTCACGACGGTGAGGGTGTAGCCGGTCAGGGCCCGCTGGGCGTACGCCGAGCTCGCCACGTCGAGGGCGCGGGCGACGTACGAGTCCGCCTGGCGCGTGTCGGGCACCGTGAGGCGCAGCAGCGCGCCGGCCGTGACGTGGCTGCCCACCGGCGCGATGACCACCACCCGCACGGTGTCCCCCGCGAGGGGCGCGGTGAGCACCCGATAGTTGGAGCCCGACGGCGCCGCGATCGCGGTCTGCTTGCCCCCGACGCGCAGGAGGATCGCGCGGTCGTCGGTGTTCGGCGTGGTGAGCCGCACCTCCAGCTCCCCGGCGACCGGGCCCTCGGCGCTCTTGCAGCCCGCCACGGCGATGCCGCCGCCGCAGAGCAGCGTGATCAGGCGGAGCGTGCGTGTCGTCATCAGCGGACCCTCTCGAAGATGCGGGCGAGGAGCTGCGCGCTGATGGCCGTGCCCGACTGGTCCAGCCATGCGAGGAAGTCGCCCAGGTCGAAATGCCCGTTCTGGTTGCCCTGGAAGTCGAGCGTCGCCGCCTGGAGCGCGGTGAGGCCGTGGCCGTTCAGCAGCTGCGCCACCACGCTGTCGAGCGGCGCCGCGGCGAAGTTCGCCGTCACGCTGTACGGCTGCCCCGCCGTCAGCTTGAGGTGCGCAAGCGCCGACGGCACGTCGCCGCTCCACCCCATGAAGATCGCGTTGGCGGCCGGGTGCGCGGTGAGGCCCACCGTATCGCCGTCGGTGAACCAGCTCCCGCTGGCCGGTGCCCCCGCCGAGGCGGTGACGCTCCCCGATCCCGCCGTGGCCCACGCCAGGACGAACTTGCGCGTGATGGATGCGGTGATGGTGGTGTCGCGCCCCGCGACGGTGACGAGGTGGGTCCGCGCCCCGCCGTCCGACCAGCTCACCCAGCGGAACTGCGCCGTGAGCGCGGCGTTGGTCTGCAGCGTGTCCATGCTGATCGTCGCGGTGTCCCCCTGCACCAGGAACTGGCGGAAGCGGCTCACCAGCTGCCCCCTCACCCGGACTTGCGCCGTGGTGTCCGAGGCGGCGACGGCCAGCGCGCCGCCGAAGTTGAGCCGGAAGCTCATCGCGCCGTTCGGCGTGACCTGCTTTATGGTGTCGAGGACGAACCCCGCGTACCCGCCGGAGTGCAGCGCCGTGTTCGGCTCCGCGGCATCACCGCCGAGGTGCGTCCGGTTCGTCGAGCCGGGGAACGGGTCGCCGCTATCGCCGCGGTTGGAGGTGCTGCTGCTGCTCAGGAGGTTGTCGAGCCCGTCCGCCTCGACGAGGACGAGGCCGTGGATCGGGCCGGCGTTCACCAGGTTCGCGCCCCAGGCGCCGTACAGCTGGGTCGAGTCCACGTGCCAGACGAGGAGGCCGGGAGAGCCGTGCTTCTGGATGAGCGCACTGTCGGAATTGATCCCTTGGCGGTTCTCCAGGAGGTAGTACTCGTCGCGCGGGTTCGCGCCGGTCGGACGAATGAGGAAGACGGTGTCGCCCGTCTCGACGGGGCCGAGGGTGTACGAGCCGCCGGTGGTCAGCGGGCGCACGGTCGTCCATCCCACGTACGTCCGCGACCACGCCTCGTAGAAGGCGGGGCTCAGCGGCCTGGCGTAGTTCCCGGAGCCCATCAGCCCCCACTCGCCGATCCCCTCCGTGACGCTCGAGCTGCCCATGTCGTAAAGGTCAGGGAAGCCGAGGCCGTGGCCCGTCTCGTGGGCCGCGGTGCCGATAGGCATGAACTGGGTCGTGTCGCACGCCACGCCACCGCCGACGCCCTCCTGGATTGTTTAGTCGTCCACCGAGAGGTACTGCCCCGGATGGCCGGGCCAGCCCGTCTTGGTGTTGACGCCGCCGAGCCATCCCCGGTGCGACCAGACGTGGTTGTTCGTGGACGTCACGCAGGCGCCGTCCATGTTGGGCTGCACGAAGACCACCATGTCCAACTTGCCGGTGGTCGTGTCGTACCCGAAGCGCTTCCAGACCGTGGAATCCACGTCGCCGATCGCCTCCACCAGGCCGGCGCGGAGCAGCGGGTACGCGCTGCCGAAGATGCCGTTGCAGTTGTGGCCGGTGTACGGATTGCTGGGGTTGCACCCCTGCGCCGGCCCGGTGTACGCCGTCTCGTTCTGGCTCAGTGTGATCCAGCCGACGGCGGCCCCCTGCATGGAGAAGAGCCCGTTCGACATCTGCTCGTAGAAGGTGCGGACGGTGTACGGCCGGCCCAGCGGTGGTGTCGTGCCAAAGAGCACGTTGTCGTACGCGGTGGTATCGCCCTTGATGATGGCAACCGGCGTGTCGGCGTACTTGATCAGGATTGCCGGGACGTTCAGGATGCCGCTCACCGCGTACGCGGAGGGCTCCGGTGCGGCGAGGCGGTTCGGGGCGTTCAGGAGATCGAATCGGCCGCGCGCCAAGGCGTCAGCCCGGGCGGCCGCGACGGCCCGCACCTTCCGGCGCCACACGCCGTCGGGGCGGAAGTCGAAGCCTCGCGGCTCCCATTCCCGCACCATCTGCGGTACCTGCGCGACGGCCCCGCGCGGCGCCAGCCCCGCGAGACCTGCCGCCGCGCTCATCAGGACAAACCACCGCACGCCGGTCCTCAGCATCACAGCCGCCCTCGCGACTCAGGATGATCAAGGAAGAGAGAACCTACATTGGTACCCCGCAGGACTCAACGCGGCCCGCTGCGGTCGGGACGCCATGCAGCATCACCTCCGGGGCGGGCGGGCGCTGTGGTGCCGGTCACACCGGCGGGGACTCTGGTGTGCCCTGGGTCACTTCGGCTACGGCGAGCGTTGCCTGGGGTAGAGCCGCGGCACGAACCACCCCGCGCTGGCGCCGATCAACGCGCCGGCCATCACATCGGTCGGAAAATGCTGGCGTGCCACGATCCGCAGCACCCCGCATGTGG
>JBEKGT010000121.1:0-6405 GCA_050012655.1 Gemmatimonadales bacterium
GGTCCCCGCGTAAGCGGCACGCAGCCGCCAATCGGCGTCCGACTTCCAGGGATGCCCCGCCGCGACGGCCGCCGCGGCGTCGCTGGCGGCGAGCCCCTCGAGCGCGGCACGGCGCAGGGCGAAAGTCCCCGCCTGCCCGGCGCGCTCGGCGAGGAGCGCCGTGGCCCGCGACCCGCCCAGCGCCCCCAGCGTCGTGGCGGCCTGCACCGCCACGTTCTGATCGCGGTCGAGGAGCCGGGAGGAGGCGGTGGACGCCAGCGTCGAGTCCTTGAAGGTCGCGAGCGCGCGGAGGGCGTTGACCCGGACCTGCGGGTCGTCGTCGGTGGAAAGCTGGCGCAGCCGGCCGGTGAACGCCCCGCGCGCCATCCCCGCCGAGTCCGCCAGCTCGGCGGTCAGGGCCCGTGCGGCCCACTGGCGGGTCAGCGCGTCATCGTCGCCGCTGGCATCGAGGAGCGCGGATGCCGCGGCGGTGAGGCGGAGGCGCCCCGCGCTGTAGGCGGCGTTGCGCCGCCACACGCCCTGGCCGTCCCGCACGTAGGCGACGAGCCGCTGCGACGGCGCGAGCCGCCCCAGCCGCCACGCCTCGAGGAGCGCCTGCGGGGTCGCCTGGTCGTCCGAGTGTCCCGTCGGCGGGTGCGCGCGGAAGAGCCCCTCGAACGCCTGCGCGGCGTCGCGCCCACCGATCTTCGCGAGGGCGGTGACGATCTCCAGGCTCGCCGGGTCGGCCGTCACGGCGTCGAACGCCTCCACCCGCCGCACCAGCTCCTGCACGGCCGCAGAGTCGCGAAGCTGCCCCAGCGCGAACGCCGCTTCGGCCCGCACCGTCGTGTCGGGGTCCGCGAGCAGCTCGAGGAGGAGCGGCGTGCCGGCGCGGTCGCCGATCTGTCCGATCGCCCGCGCAGACCACAGGCGCACCAGCACGTCGGGGCTCTGGGCCTCGCGCCGCAGCACGCCGGCGTCGAACTCCCGCCGGTCCTCGAGGGCGAGGAGCTGGGCGAGATCGGAGACGCTGGCCGGTGACTGCGCGCGGAGCAGCACGGGGGCCGCGAGCGGCAGGGCCACGGCGAGGGCGCGGAGGAGACGCTGCATGCGTTCGTACCTCATGGGTCGGGCGGGGCCACGAGCGGCCGCATCGCCGCCAGGGCATCCGCGGGGAGTCGCGCCGAGCGCCCGTCGGCGGACAGCGAGACGAGCGACGTCCACACCGTCGCGAGCAGCACCCCGTCGTCGGCGCGCTCGATGCGGTAGGCGAAGCCGATCTTCCGGGAGCCGACCTCCGTCAGCCACGCCGTCACACGGAGCAGGTCGTCGTACCGCGCCGACCGCACGATGCGCAGCCCCGCCTCCGACACCGCCAGGAGGTGGCCCCGCTCCTCCAGGGCACGGTACCGGACCCCGTGACGGCGCATATGTTCCGTCCGTCCCAGCTCCGCCCACTGCAGGTAGTGCGCGTGGTAGGCGACGCCCATCCGGTCCGTCTCGCTGTAGCGGACGCGGACCTCGACGGCGGTCGTGGCTGCTGATGGGGTCACGGCCGGAAACTTAGCTCCGGGAAGCGCTTGCGCCACGTCCGCCGCGCCCGGCATAATGTCCCCGGTGAACTCCGAGCGCGTGGTGGTGGTGGGGGACGCCCACCTGGGATCCGCGGATCCCCAGGACGAGCGGGCGTTCCACGAATTCCTCACGGCGGTGCCCGACCTCGGCACCCGCCTCCTCATCATCGGCGACCTGTTCGACTTCTGGTTCGAGTACCGCTCGGTGATCCCGCGCAGGCCGATCCGCACCCTCGCGAAGCTCGCTGCGGTGGTCGAGCGGGGCGTGGCCGTGGAGCTGTTCGGCGGGAACCACGACCGATGGGGCGGCACCTTCTGGGACCGCGACCTCGGCATCCCCTTCCATCCGGACGGGGCGGACCTCACCCTCGCCGGCCGCGCCGCGCACGTCGTCCACGGCGACGGCCTCGCGGAGACGAAGCTCGGCGGCCGGATCATCCACCGCGTCACCCGGCACCCGATCACCGTGGGAACGTTCCGCGCGCTCCACCCCGACCTCGGCTTCGCCCTCGCGGCACGCCTCTCCAGCGGCCTGGCGGAGGCGAACCGCTCGGAAGCGGCCATCGCCGCCGCGGCCGCGGCCCAGGAGCGCTGGGCCCGCCGCTACCTCGACGCGCATCCCGCGGTCCAGTTGGTCGTGATGGGCCACACGCACCGCCGCGCGCTGGTCGAGCACGCGCCGGGGCGCTTCTACCTGAACGCGGGTCAGTGGATGGTGGACCGGCACTACGCGGTGGTCACCGCAGGCCGGGTGGAGCTGCTCGGCTGGCCGGAGCGGCCCGCCGCCTAGCGCCCTTCCCCGTCGCCGAGGACGAGGAGCTCGATCTCCCGCACCCGCTCCCCCAGGAACCGCTTCCCCACCCGCTTGAAGTGATCGGGGGCGTCGCTCACGATGAAGTGCACCCCCCCCTCCGCCGTCTTCGGCGCGTGGAGGGTCGAGTGCGCCAGCGCCGCCGCCACCGCCCGCGCCGTCTGCTCGGCGCTGTCGATGAGAGTGGTGGCCGGCCCGAGCACCTCGGCGAGGAGCGGCTTGAGCAGCGGGTAGTGCGTGCACCCGAGGACGAGCGTGTCGATGTCGTGCTTCGCCAGGTCGCCGAGGTACGCCTCCGCGATGAGGCGCGTCGCCGGGTGGTCGAGCCATCCCTCCTCCACCAGCGGCACGAAGAGCGGGCACGCCTTCGCCACCACCACCGCCGCGCCCGCGTGCGCGTGGATCGCCCGCTCGTACGCGCCGCTCGCGATCGTCCCCGCCGTCCCGATGACGCCGATGCGACCGCTGCGCGACGCCGCGACCGCCGCCCGCGCCCCGGGGTCGATCACCCCTTCCACCGGCACCGGCGCGACTCGCCTGAGCGCCTCGAGCGCGTGGGCGCTCGCGGTGTTGCACGCGACGACGACCATCTTCACCTCGCGCGCCACCAGGAGATCGAGGATCTCCCGCGCATAGCGCCGCACCGTCGCCGGCGACTTGTTGCCGTACGGGACGCGCGCCGTGTCGCCAAAATAGATGAGTCGTTCATTCGGCAATTGGTGGAGCAGCTCGCGGACGACGGTGAGGCCGCCGATCCCGGAGTCGAAGACGCCGATGGGCCGGCGGTTCACGGGAGGGGAATGCTGACGCCGACCCCCGTGGCGCCGCCGGGGAGCCGCTGCGCCTTGAGGGCGGCCGGGAAGTCATAGAGGAGCGCGGAGACGTACGCCTCGGCGCCCGAGACGAGGTGATTGAAGACGAGGAGGACGATCCAGTCCTCGCGCTCCTGGCGGTGGCTCGCGACGAACTTGTCGCGGGTGCGGGCCCAGTCGAGCTGCCAGTTCGCCTTCCAGACCATGGCGCCGGCGATGCCCTCAAAGAGGAGGAAGAGGCCGCCGGTCACGTTGCGGCCCAGGCGCGCCTGGCCCCAGCCGGGGATGACGAGGGACCGGAGGAAGGCCCCGCCGGGCGTGACGGGGGACACAGGGCGGACGGAGTCACCGCGGGCGGCCTGGGTGTCGGCGCGGGGGCGGGCCACCGAGTCCACCCTCGCCGCGCCGGTATCGTGGCGCAGGACCGTGTCGCGCGGGGTGGGCGCCGGCACTTGCTGGCTCAGCGCGGGCGTCGCGAGCGCCGCGGCCAGGGCCACGCACAGGGCGCCGAGCGCCGCCGCGGCGCGGCCCGCGCGCGCCGCCCGAGCGAGGGGCACCGGGGTCACCGTCCGACCAGCACCCGCAGGCGGTGCGGCTCGACCGTCACCACGATCTCGCGCTGGCGGGGCTCACGCAGCTCGCCGTCCGACTCGAGCACCAGGGGCTGGTCCTTCGCGCGCACCACCAGGCGGCGGGTGCGGAAGATCGTCACCACGTCCAGCCCGACGTGCGTGCCGTTCATCACCAGCGGCACGTATCGCAAGAACTGGAGCGTCCCGACCTTCCGGATGACGCACACGTCGAGGAATCCGTCGGCCGGGTCCGATTCCGGGGTGAGGTAGAAGCCGCCCCCCTCCGAGATGCCGTTCTGCACCGCCAGCATCATCATCGGCCCGACCTCGCTGTGCTCCTCGCTCTCGATCTCCAGGACCGGGGCCTTGAACGTGACGAAGGTGCGGTAGATGGACGCGAGGTAGACGAGGATGCCCTTGAGGCGGCGGATCTTGTTCGCGTTGCGGACGACCTCGGCGTCGAAGCCCATCCCGAGGACGTTGGCGAAGTACTCGCCGTCGGCCTTGCCGAGGTCGAAGAGCCGCTCCTCGGCGCGGGCCATCCGGGCGGCCGCCGCCTCGGGAGGCAGCTTGTAGGTGTTCAGGAGCTTCGCGAAGTCGTCGCCCGTCCCGAGGGGGATGCAGCCGAGCGCCACCTTCGTGGCCCCGTCCTCGGCGAGGGGCGCCTGGAGGAGCCCGTTCACCACCTCGTGGACGGTGCCGTCGCCCCCGACGGCGATGACGCGGGTGAACCCGCGCTTCGCGGCGTCCCGGGCGAGCCCGACGGCGTGGCCGGGGCCGGTGGTCTCCACCAGCTCGTACTGCACGCCGGCGTCGCGGAGGCCGTGCTCGACACGGTTCCGGTTGCGGGCGCACTTGCCGCGCCCCGCGGCGGGATTGAGGATGACGAGGGTGTTCACGGCGCCGCCTGGCGGGAGCGTGTGGGAATCGAACCCACCAAGGCCCGCAGTGCGGGCCCCAGCTGGTTTTGAAGACCAGTCAGACCACCAGGCCCGATCCGCCCCCGCGACGCCGGCATCGTCCTAGAGTACCGCGGTGCAGTCGATCTCGACAAGCGCGCTCTTGGGGAGCGTCTTCACGGCCACCGTGGACCGCGCCGGCTTGTGCCCGCCGAAGTGCCGGGCGTAGACCTCGTTCATCGCGGCGAAGTCGTCCATGGAGGCGAGGAAGACGGTCGTCTTGACCACCTTTCCCAGCGACGTGCCGGCCGCCTCCAGGACCGCCTTCAGGTTGCGCAGCACGCGGTCGGTCTGCGCCTTCACGTCGCCCGGGACGACGGTCATGGTGGCCGGGTCGAGGGCGACCTGCCCCGCCGTGTAGAGGACGCCGTTCGCGATCACGCCCTGGCTGTAGGGCCCGATGGCTTGGGGTGCCTGCGCCGTGGCCACGAAATGCAGGTCGCTCATCTCAGCTTCCCTCCCCGAGGGTCTCGTCAGGCAGTTGGAAGAGCCGGCGCGCGTTCGCGCCGGTGAGGGCCGCCACGCGCTCCGGCGTGGTCCCGCGCAGCTCGGCGAGCCGCGCCGCGGTGAGCGCAACGTGCGCCGGCTCGTTGCGATGGCCGCGGTGCGGCGCCGGGGCGAGGTAGGGCGCATCGGTCTCGACGAGCAGCGCCTCGTCGCTCACGCGCTCCAGCGCCCACCGCGCGTCCCAGTTCCGGAACGTCACCATCCCCGACCACGACACCGCGAGCCCGCGCGCGAGCGCGGCGTCGAGGACCGCCGGACCGGCGCTGAAGCAGTGCAGTACGCCGGTGAGGCCGGGGGGCGCGTCGGCGAGGAGCCGCGCGGTGTCCTCGTCCGCCTCGCGCGAATGGACCACCACCGGCTTCCCGGTCGCCGCCGCGCGGGCGAGGTGCCAGGCGAACGCCTCGCGCTGCCGCTCGCGCGGTGAGAGGTCGTAGTGGTAGTCGAGCCCCGTCTCCCCCACCGCGACGACCCGCGGCTCCCGGAGCAGCGCGTCCACCCGCTCCGCCGCCACCGCATCGAACGCCGCGGCCCGGTGCGGGTGCACCCCCGCCGTGGCGAAGAGCCCGGGCCGCGCGGCCAGCGCGAGGCAGCGCTCGGCGGTGTCCACGCCGTCGGCCACGACCACGACCGCGCCGACGCCCGCCGCGCGGGCCCGACACAGCACCACCTCGCGGTCGGCGTCGAACGCCCGATCCGCGAGGTGGCAGTGGGAATCGACCAGGCCCGCGAGCACCATCGGGCCGCCGGCGTCCGCCGCGCTAGCCCTGCGCCGGGGGGGCGGATGGCACGCGGTGCATCGCCGGGGCGACGTGCGCCTTCACCCCGCGCGCCTCGTGTCCGGGCCACTTCCGCTCGATCCAGAGGAGGATCGGCCCCGCGATGTAGATGGACGAGAAGGTGCCCGTGAAGATACCGAATGTCATCACCCAGGCCCACGGCCGGATCACCTCGCCCGCGAAGATCAGCAGGGCCAGGGTCGTGGCGATGGTCGTGCCGTGGGTCAGCACGCTGCGCGGCAGCGTCTCGTTGATGGACCGGTTGAGGATCCCGCCGAGGTCGTCCCGCTTGTACTTGTGCAGGTTCTCCCGCGTCCGGTCGAAGATGATGATGGTGTCGTTCAGCGAGTAGCCGACCACCGTGAGGATGGCGGCCACCACGACCAGCGACACCTCGAGGTTCATGTACTTGATG
>JBEKGT010000122.1:0-6398 GCA_050012655.1 Gemmatimonadales bacterium
CGGGGCGGATGCTGCGGCGCTCCCAGGTACGCAGGTTCAGCCGGTTGAGGGAGCCGCCCTGCGACTCCACGTAGATGATGTCGGCGTCGGTGGGGTCGATCTGGGCGTAGAAGCCGTCGCCGCCGTTCACGCTCGTCCACTGCTCGTTGTAGATGCGCCCCATCGGCGACTCGGTGGGCCCGCACCACTCGCCGTTGTCCTGCAGGCCCCCGCACACCCAGAAGGGGCGCTGCATGTCGTAGCCGACGGCGTAGAACTGGCCAACGGCCATCTGGAGGAGCGCATCGTAGGTGCGGCCGCGGTCGTAGGTCTGCGAGAGGCCGCCATCCTGCCCAACGAGGTAATGGTCAGGGTCGTTCGGGTCGATCCACATCGCGTGGTAGTCCACGTGGATCCCCGAGCCGACGGTGCGGTAGGTGCGCCCGCCATCGTTGGAGTACCGCGCGTTGGTGGAGAGCCAGTAGACGCGGTCGGCGTTCCGCGGGTCCACGCGGATCTGCGAGAAGTAGAAGGGGCGCTCGTTCTGGCTGTTCATGCGCGTCCACGTCCCTCCGGCGTCGGTCGAGCGGAAGAGCCCCGACTGGAGGTGGGCGCGCTTCGTCGAGTCGGGTACGAAGCCCCGCACCCGCGCGGCGCGCACCGACTCGGGGTTCGGGTTCGAGTCGGCCTCGACGAGGACGTACACGGTGCTTGGCGCGCTCGGCGCCACGGCCACGCTGCCGCGGCCCCACGTGGTCGTGGGGAGGCCGTTGCCGGTGACGGCGGTCCACGTCTCGCCGCCGTCGGTGCTCTTCCAGAGGCCGCTGCCGGGCCCGCCGCTCTGGAGGGAGTAGGCGGTGCGGTACCGCAGCCACGACGTGGCGTATAGCACGTCGGGGTTGGAAGGGTCGAGGGTGACGTCCACGAAGCCGGCGCGGTCGCTGATGAACTTCACCAGCCGCCAGGTCGTCCCGCCGTCGGTCGTCTTGTACAGCCCGCGCTCGCGGTTCGGGCCCCAGGCGTGGCCGAGTGCCGCCACCCACACGATGTTCGGGTTGGTGGGGTGGATCACGATGCGGCCGATGTGCTGCGTCTCCCGCAGACCCATGTTGGCCCAGGTGCGGCCGCCGTCGCTGCTCTTGTAGACGCCGTTGCCGGGGGAGATGGAGTTGCGCGAGTCCTCTTCGCCGGTGCCGACCCAGACGGTGTTGGTGTCGCTGGGGGCGATGGCCACCTCGCTCACCGCGTGCGCGCCGGTGCGGTCGAAGACCGGCTCCCAGGTGGTGCCGGCGTTGACGCTCTTCCAGAGGCCGCCGGTGGCGAAACCGACGTAGATGACCTTGGGATTCAGGGGATTGGCCGTCACGCCGCTCACCCGGCCGGCCATCGTGGCGGGACCGATGGAGCGCCAGCGCATCTGCGCCAGGAAGGCGGAGTCGGCCCGCATCCGCTGGGCCGGGAGGGGCGCGGGCAGGAGGGCCGCGAGCCCCAGGATGGTGAGGAAGCGTCGCATCGCACGACCTCGGGATGGGGAGTCAGAGGGGCCGGCCGGGCCGGGAAACCGCAGGCGAAGAGACCGCATCAGGAGGGATACGTCAAGCCATGCCGGGGCGTTGAGCCCCCGGACGGCCAGGGTGCCGTCCGGAGCCCTCCGCCCACGCGCCTCATGCCGGTTTGCCCTTCTTCTGCAGCCGTGCCCATTCGTCCCTGAGGGTGAGCGTGCGGTTGAAGACGGGCGCGCCAGGCTTCGAGTCGGGATCCACGCAGAAGTAGCCGAGTCGCTCGAACTGCACGCGTGCCTCGACGGGCAGGCCCATGAGGGCCGGTTCGACCCGGCCACCGGCCAGCGTCTCGATGGAACCTGGATTGAGGTTCGAGCGCCAACCCTGCCCCTCCGCCACATCGTCCGGATCCTCTTTGGTGAACAGGTGGTCGTAGAGTCGCACCTCGGCGGGGGCCGCGTGCGCCGCGGAGACCCAATGCAGCGTGGCCTTGACCCGGCGTCCATCGGGGGCGTCGCCACCCCGCGTGGCGGGGTCGTAGGTGCAGCGCAGTTCGACGACCTCGCCCGTGGCAGGATCCTTGACGACGCCGGTACAGGTGATGAAGTAGGCGTAGCGCAAGCGGACTTCGCGGCCCGGCGCGAGGCGGAAGAACTGCTTGGGCGGGTCTTCCATGAAGTCCTCGCGCTCGATGTAGAGGACGCGCGAGAAGGGCACCTTGCGCGAGCCGGCGGCGGGGTCCTCGGGGTTGTTGACCGCCTCCACCTCCTCGGTCCGACCCTCGGGGTAGTTCTCGATCACGACGCTAAGGGGCCGCAGCACCGCCATGTAGCGGGCAGACCGCCTGTTGAGGTCCTCGCGGACGCAATGCTCGAGCAGGGCGTAGTCGACGGTACTCTCGGTGGTGTCCACGCCGATGATCGAACAGAAATGGCGGATGGCCTCGGGCGTGAAGCCTCGGCGCCGCATCCCCGAGATGGTGGGCATGCGCGGATCGTCCCACCCGCGCACCAGACCCTCTTCGACCAGGTTCAGCAGCCGCCGCTTGCTCATCATCGTGTACGAGACGTTCAGGCGGGCGAACTCGATCTGCTGCGGATGGTAGATGCCCAGCGCGTCCAGGTACCAGTCGTAGAGGGGCCGGTGTTCGCGGAATTCGAGCGTGCAGATGGAGTGCGTGATCCGCTCGATGGAGTCGGACTGGCCGTGGGCCCAGTCGTACATCGGATACACGCACCACTTGTCGCCGGTGCGATGGTGGGACGCCTTGAGGATGCGGTACATCACGGGGTCGCGCAGGTGCTGGTTGGGCGCCTCCATGTCGATCCGGGCGCGCAGCACCTTGGTGCCCTCCTCGAACTCGCCGGCGGTCATCCGCGCGAACAGGTCGAGACTCTCCGCGATGGGGCGGTCGCGATGGGGGCTCTCGATGCCGCGCGCGGCGAGCTTGCCGCGAGCGGCCTTGATCTCCTCGGCGGTCTGCTCGTCCACGTACGCCTTGCCGTCCTTGATGAGCTGGACGGCCCAGGCGTGCAGCTGGTCGAAGTAGTCGGAGGCGTAGTACAGGTGCTCGCCCCAGTCGAAGCCGAGCCAGCGCACGTCGCGCTGGATGGCTTGCACGTACTCGTCCTCTTCCTTCGTCGGGTTCGTGTCGTCGAAGCGCAGATGACACACGCCCCCGAACTCCCGGGCGATCCCGAAGTTCAGGCAGATGGACTTGGCGTGGCCGATGTGCAGGTAGCCGTTGGGCTCGGGAGGGAACCGGGTCACCACGCGGCCGTCCCACTTGCCGCTCTTGGTGTCGTCCGCCACGATCTGGCGCACGAAGTCGGTGGGGGTCGTGGGCGTCGGGTTCTCGTGGTCCGTCATCGCGGTCCTGTCCCTCGCAGTCACTCACGGAAGCCGGCGCCGATGCGGCGGGCCGGCCGAACAGCGCAGTATAGAGGGGGATTCCAACTCGCGCGAGAGAGAGGAGGCGGCCAGCGGCTATCGCCCCGGTGCCAGTGGCCGGCGCGGTGTCCTGGGTGAGTGCCGCCCCGCCGCCTCCATCTCCAGTACCACGATCTGGTCCACCTCCCCCGCCGCGCGCGGCGGCAGGGTGAGCGTCACGCCGCGCGGCGTCTCCCGAAACGGAACCTGGGCCCCGCCAGCGAGGAGCGAGGCCCCGCGCACGCGGCGGGGCAGGGTGGGCAGCGCCAGCTCCGGGTCCTGCCAGTCGAGGACGTGCACGTACACCCGGGCGCCCCGCTGGGTCGTCACGCCCCACGGCCGCGGCGCGATCGGCCCGCCCCGCGTCCCGTACACGCTCTCGCCATTCCGCTCCAGCCACACGCCCAACGCCCGCAGGCGCTCCGCGAACTCGGGCTGGATCTCCCCCGTCGGCATCGGCCCCACGTTGAGGAGGAAGTTCGCGTCCTGCCCCGCCGCCTCGACCAGCTCGCGGATGAGCTGATCCGCGCTCTTGTAGTCGCGGTCCCAGAGGCGGAAGCCCCACGAGCCGTTGATCGTCTCCGACATCTCCATCGGCAGGCCGAGCGCGCGTGCCGAGTCGAGGCGCGCGTTCTGGGTGCCGGGGAGCATCCGCTCGAAGAGGGCGAGATCCTCTCCCTCCTGGAGCCAGCCGTTGGTGTTCGAGCCGACGAGCGCCGCCGGCTGGAGGTCGTGGATCATCCGGTAGGTCCGCCCGAGCCGCCAGTCGCCCCCCTTGTCCCACTGCCCGTCGAACCACACGCCGGCGAGGGGACCATAGCCGGTGAGGAGCTCCCGCACCTGCGCGTCGAGGTAGTCGAGGTAGCGGGTGAAGTCCCCGCTGTCGGGGCGACCGGTCCAGCGGCCGGTCCCGCCGCGCGGATAGAAGTCGGGGTGGTGCCAGTCGAGCTGCGAGTAGTAGACGAAGAGCTTCACGCCTTGCCGGCGGCACTCGTCCGCCAGCTCGCGCACCACGTCGCGGTGGAACGGCGTGCGCGCGACGATGTTCCACTCGCTGGCGCGGCTGTCCCACATCGCGAAGCCGTCGTGGTGCTTGGTGGTGAAGGTGATGTACCGGGCGCCGGCGGCCTTGGCGAGCGCGACCCACGCCGCGGCGTCGAAGCGGGTCGGGTTGAACTGTGGGGCGAGGGTCTCGTACTCGGCGACGTGGATGCGGCGGTTGTTCATCACCCACGCGTCGTCCTGCAGGACCGAGTAGACGCCCCAGTGGATGAACATCCCGAACTTGGCGTCCCGGAACCACTCGCGTGCCGCGAGGTTCTCGGCGCTCGGCACGTAGCCGGCCTGCGCGCGCACGGCGCCCGCGCCCGCGAGCGTCAGTGCGAGGGCGAGCGTGAGGGCGCGGCCTTGCGCTCGCGTGCCGCCCGCGCGAGCCGGGCTGCGCCCCGGAAGTGCTCGCCTCGGCTCACGCGGACGGCAACGCTCGCCGGCCGCGCCCCTCACCTCACCAGCTCCAGCACAACGATCTGGTCAACCTCCCCGGCCGCGCGGGCGGGCAGGGTGAGCGTGATGCCGGAGGGCGTCTCGCGGAAGGGCACCGCCGCGCCCCCGGCGAGGAGCGTCGCAGCGCGGACCCGGCGCGGCAGGGGCGGCAGGGCCAGGTCGGCGTCCGCCCAGTCGAGGACGTGGACGTACACCCGGTCGCCGCGCTGCGTGGTCACGCCCCAGGGCCGCGGCGGCACCGGCCCACCGCGCGTCCCGTAGATCGCGGCGCCATTCCGCTGGAGCCACGCGCCGACCTCGCGGAGCCGCTCCTGGAACTCGGGCTGGATCTCCCCGGTCGGCATCGGGCCCACGTTGAGGAGGAGATTGGCGTTCCGCCCCGCCGCGTTCACCAGCAGCCGGACGATCTGCGCCACGCTCTTGAAGTTCCGATCGCCGAGGTGGTAGCCCCACGAGTCGTTCATCGTGGCGGCCGTCTCGAGCGGGAGGGCGCTGACGTCGGCCGTGTTGAACCCCGCCGTGTTCGCCCCCGGCAGGTCCTGCTCGAACATCTGGAAGTCCTCGCCGGGGACGGGCGTCGTGTGGTGGTTCGAGCCGACGAGGGCGGCGGGCTGCAGCTCGTGCAGCATCCGGTAGGTGCGCTCGAGCCGCCAGTCGGCGTCGGGGCGGTCCCACATCCCGTCGAACCACACGCCCCCCAGCGCGCCGTAGTTCGTGAACAGCTCGCGTAGCTGGGCATCCATGTAGTCGAGGTAACGGGTGAAGTCGCCGCTGTCCGGCCGGCCGGCGGTCTGGCCCGTCTGCCCGCGGGGGAAGTAGTCGGTGTTGTGCCAGTCGAGCTGCGAATAGTAGACGAAGAACTGGAGCCCCTGGCGGCGGCACTCGTCGGCCAGCTCGCGGATGACGTCGCGGCGCCACGGCGTGCGGGCCACGACGTTCCAGTCGCTCTGGCGGGAGTCGAACATCGCGAAGCCGTCGTGGTGCTTCGACGTGACGGTGATGTACCGCATCCCCGCGGCCTTCGCGAGCGCGACCCACGCGGCGGCGTCGAAGCGCACGGGGTTGAACTCCCCCGCCAGCGTCTCGTACTCGGCGGCGCGGATACCGCGATTCTGCATCACCCACTCGCCGTCCTGGAGGAGGGAGTAGATCCCCCAGTGGATGAAGAGGCCGAAACGGGCGTCCTGGAACGCGGCGCGCGCCGCGAGGTTGGCGGCCGTCGGCTCGTAGTGCCACTGGGCGAAGGCGGGCGTTGCGGTCACGGTGGCCCCGAGGATGAAGAGTGCCCAGATCGTGCGGCGCATGCGATTCCCCCTAGGTGCCGACGAGCTCGAGTCCGCAGGCGCAGGCGGCGCGAGCGAGCTCGGCGTCGTGGGTGGCGAACGCGGCGCCCTCCCGAGGGTGCTGCGCTTGCCACAGCAGTGCGGTGGCGAGGTGCAGGGCGTCGAGGGTGCCGAGCGTCGTGGGGAAGGGCTCGGCGGCGCG
>JBEKGT010000123.1:0-6396 GCA_050012655.1 Gemmatimonadales bacterium
GCTGAGCGCGACGGGTGTGGCGTCGTGGAACGCCGTGACCTTTGCGGCGGCACCTGCAGGCGTCTGCAAGGTGAGCGGCACCAAGGTGACGGTGATCGGGGCGGGGACGTGCACGGTGACGGCGTCGCAGGCGGGGAACGCAAACTACACGGCGGCGGCGGACGTGGCGCAGTCCTTCACCGTGGCGCCGCTGGCCGCCTCGGTCACACCGGACGCGGCGAACAAGGCATTCGGGGCGGCGGATCCGATCCCCCTGACGACGGGCACGCTCACCGGCTTCCTGCCCGGCGACGCCGTGACCGCGACCTACAGCCGCACGGGTACTGATTCGCTGGGCACGTACACGATCAGTGCGACGCTGGCTCCGGCGGGGGTGCTGGGCAACTACACCATCACCTACAATACGGCGCTGTTCACGATCGGCTTGGGTAGGGCGGCGCCTTTCGCGGTCCTCGGTGGTACGGGAGCGAGCAGCTGCACCGGCGTCAGCACCGCCTATGGGAACGTGGGCGTCTACCCGAGTGGCACGATCTCCGGCTTCCCGTCTCCGTGCGCCATCTCGGCTCCGGGTGACGGCAGCGTACATCTCAACGATGCGATCGCGTCTGCCGCGCAGGCCGACGTCACCACGGTGAACGCAGCGCTCGCGGGCATGACGAACGCAGTGGACCTGACTGGTCAGGATCTCGGCGGATTGATACTCACGCCGGGCGTCTATCGCTTCACGTCTTCGGCTCAATTGACGGGCGAACTCAAGCTCAACGGCCCCGCCAATGGGATCTGGGTCTTCCAGATCGGGAGTACGCTCACGACCGCCGCGAGTTCGAAAGTCACCCTGCAGGGTACCGCGAATGCCGGGAACGTCTACTGGCAGGTCGGCAGCTCCGCGACCATCGGCGCGACCAATGCTCCGTTCGTGGGGAACATCATCGCGACCGCGACCGTCGGCTTGGGAGCGAGCACGAGCCTGACTGGCAGAGCCCTGGCGAAAGCAACCGTGATCATGGACACCAACATCATCACCCTGCCGTAGCCGTAGGCCAGCGGGGCGCTGGGGCCGGAGAAGCGCCTGGCCGTGGCCAGATCGAGTGTCAGCAAGCGGCTCCGGTCCCGACGTCGGATGCCGTGAGAGGCGGGCAGGCGAGCCGCCACAGGAAGCGCCCGCCCAAGGAGAGGCACATGTCAGCGAGAGCGATCGCGGTCCGCCTGGCGATGCTGGTGGGGGCCGTGCCCGCCGCAGCGCAGCAACGGGGAACGATGGAGTTCGGAGCGTTCGCCAGCAACACCTCCTTCGACAACGCCCTCGGCATGTACAACAGCTGGGGTGCGGGCGGACGGATCGGCATGTTCGTCTGGCACCGGCTGTCGCTCGAGTTCGAGGGCGGTGGGGCCAGGGCGTCTCGCGCGGCGGGGCTTTCCCGGGTGAATGTGGGGGTCCTCTCGGCTCGGGTGACGGCCGTCCCACTGACGTTCGGCCGCGTGTCCGTCCTTCTGGGCGGCGGCGTCGATCACACGGACACCTACTTCGTGGAGAGTTACGGCGTCCACGGGCTGCTGGGGGCGAAGGTCGCGCTCTCGCGCGCCGTGGCGCTGCGGGTTGATGGCATCCTGAGCTACATGGCGAACCACCACTACACGAACTCGGTCCTTCATCTGGGCTTGAGCGTCTATCGGCATCCGTCGCACCGCACCGTCACGGTGATCCGCACGGTCGCCGCGGCTCCCGAGGCACAGCATCCTGACTCGGTCAGCGCCGCCGAGACGCGGCGTCTACGTATTGTGGAGGCCAGCTACCAGGCGCTGCGCGACTCGCTTGCCAGGCCGAGCGAGCGCACGCCCGCCCCGGCGTCGTCCGCCGAGGCGCTCGCGACGATGCACGAGATGATCTACTTCCCGAACGACCGGGCGGAACTCAGCGACTCGGCGAAGGCGATCCTCGACAGCAAGGTCACGGTGTTCCGGGCCAACCCGGCCATGCGCATCGTCATCGTGGGCTTCGCGAGCGAGCCGGGCAGTGCCGCCTACAACATGGCGCTCGGCCTGCGGCGTGCCGAGGCGGCCAAGGCCTACCTGGTGTCGCAGGGTGTCGAGCCGATCCGGATCGAGATCGCCACGCGGGGCGCGGGACATCTGGTCGTCGAAGGGCCCGGGGAAGCCGCGGATGCCGCGAATCGGCGCGGGCAGTTCCGGCTCCTGATCGCCGATCCCTATCTGGTGGCGCCGAAGCCGTAAGAGCTGGAACGCGGAGAGGAGTCGCCCAGTCGCCGCGGAACGGCGGCCCGGCGACCGGCGATAGCGGCTGGGGCCCTCAGCCCGCAGCCACGCGATGGCAGCGCGCCGACGCCGGCGCGCACCATGGGGTGCCCGCGGGATGCCGCTCCCGCAGTTCGGCCAGGTCCGCCGCGTGCAGGGGTTCCGAGCAGTAGTAGCCTTGGATCTCGTCGCATGCGTGCGTCCGCAGGAACTCGAGTTGGGACTCCGTTTCTACACCCTCGGCGATGACCTTCCTCTTCAGGCTGCGCACCATGTTGATGGTGGCGACCGTGATCGCGGCGCCGTCGGGGTTGGTCGTGAGGTCGCGAATGAAGCTGATGTCGATTGCGGCGGGGTCGTGCTGCACCGAAGCCCGGAGGTCGCCGACCTTCACCAGGTTCTGGCGCGAGGGATAGCTGATGCCTCGCACGAGCACAAAGGCGCCCAAAGCGGCCGCGACGATGCCGGCGATGAGCCCGAGGGCGGTCCTGGCCAACAGCGCCAGCACCACCTCCTGCGGTGCGGGAAACCGGGCGGGCGGCGGAAGGGTGCGCGTGACGCACGCCGGGGAGGCGTGCGATGCTTCACGCGGGTCGGTAGGACGCCCTCCGCCGCGCCCGCCCTCAACATGCCGTCTCACGTGCGAGTCATGAGACGAGCAGAAAGATGCGGACGGCAGGGTACGCCGCCTATCGCACAATCGAGTGAAATCCGGCGTAGCACGAGCGGGGGAGGAGCGGGCGGTCTCCACCGAAGGGGCTTGACCGGGAGAGCGTCGCTCTGGCAGGGTGGCGGAGAGGGATGGCCGCCTGTACCTTGGTTTGCCCAGGGGGGGGAGATGCCTTCACGCTCGAGGAAGCTGGCTGTGAAGAGGTCCTCGTCGGGAGCCCGGTCTCGCTCGCGGGGCGCGAAGGCCGCTGTGCGGATGACCGGGCGCGAGCGCCAGGTAGTCGAGGCGATCGCGGATGGTCTGAGCGACAAGGAGATCGCGGTCCGGCTCCACATCGCGGTCCGCACCGTCAGGCGCCATCTGCGCAACATCCTCGAGAAGCTGGCGCTGCGGACCAGGCCGGAGGTCGCCGCACACGCGCACGGGGGTGGGGCGGGGCGGGCGGACTCCACGTAGCCACCCTCCGCCCCGTACGACCGGCGTGGCTCCGCCGAATGGGCGGCTCGCCCCCGTCCCCTCCCCGCAGTCCCGCTCCCATGCGCCCTACCGCTGTCCTGGCTGGTCCCCCGGGCTCTCGCGCCCTGGCGGTCCGCGTCCCCGTACCTCGAACGGGCTAGGTCTCTTTTCACCCATTCGGGGGATGGGCGCCGTGCGGCCGCGAGACTACCCTCGTAGCGCAGGGATGTCCGTGCGCCGCGAGGGTATCTCCGTGCGACCGTCCCTGCCGAGCACGCACGTCCTCGCGGTCGTCATGTCGCCGGCTGACGCGACACTCCCAGGAGGATCAGATGGAGGACAACAAGGTCGCCGTGGACGAGGCGCGCCGCGCGGCGCAGCACACGTCGATGAAGTCGCAGGTCGAACGGGACGTGAACGCGGACATCGCCCAGCGCGCCGAGCAGGCGACGCCGGCGGAGTCGCAGAAGATGGAGGGCGTCGCCGGGGCGTTCCGCGGCAAGGCGATCGACGACGTCGTCGGGACCGATCGCGAAGTCCGGCGGGCGCGTGGCCTGGCGCGCGCGTCGCAGGTCGTGGACTACGTCTTCTACGTGATCTATGGCCTCCTCGCGATACGGCTCGTCCTCGGGCTGATGGCGGCGAACTCGAGTGCGGGGTTCGTGCAGCTCATCCGTGCCGTGACCAACCCCTTCTACGCCCTCTTTCGCGGGATCGTCGCGAGCCCGACGACCGAGGGTGGTTTCACGCTGGCGCTGCCGATCGCGATCGCGATCGTGGTCTATGCGTTGCTCCACGCGGCCATCAAGGGGCTGCTGCGGCTGATCGCGCACCGCCGGACCGAGATCTAGCGTGGCCGAGGACGCGGGAGCGAAGATGCGTCTTCCGCTGATCGGCAGTCTGCGACTCGTCGCCACGGGCGTCGCGCTCGCGCTCTGCGTGGGGCTCGGCGTGGTCATCGGGGGCCGTGGCGCCTTGCTCGGCTTCGCGGGTCACACCACCATCAGCGAATCGGTGGTGATCGAGCGGCTGGATGCCGTCGCCAAGCTGATCACCACCGAGGCGCTGGTCCGCGACGTCGTCACGTACGAGAACACGTGGATGGGCTCGACGAAGCGGTCGCTGGTCATCGTCACCGGCAAGACCCTGGTGGGGCTGAACCTCGAGACCCCCCCGCGGATCCACATCCAGCAGCGCGAGCGGCACATCTCGCTGGTCCTCCCTCACGCCCGCCTCCTCGGCGTGGACATCGTGGAGCTGCGGACCTACGATGAGAGCCGCGGCCTCTGGAACCCGTTCCATCCAGCGGACCGCGATACCATCTACCAGCTGGCCCGCCGGCAGCTCGCGTCCGCCGCCCTGGACCTGGCGGTGGTGACCCACGCCGAAGAGAGCGCACGGCGGTTCCTGGTCGGCCTGTTTGCGACCGACGGGTACACCATCGAGGTCACCTTCGCGCCGGCCGGGGACGTTAGGCGTTAGTCAGAGGGGCGTCACGCCCCCGGTTTGCCCTCGAGCGCTCTGCGCCCATATTCGACGTCATGAAGGAACGCCTCATCGGGCTCTTCGGGGAGCGGTTCGGCCGCCGGCCGGACGTCATCCTCGATATGGCGGCCGACGGCTCGCAGCGGCAGTACTTCCGCCTCGTGTGGGACGGGGACAGGACGGTGGTCGGCGCCATCGGCCCCGACCACGACGAGAACCGCGCCTTCCTGGCGTTCGCGCGGGCGTTCCGCGGCATCGGCCTGCCGGTACCCGAGGTCTACGCGGAGGACCAGGACGCCGGCGTGTGGCTGGAGGAGGACCTCGGCGACACCACCCTCTTCGCCGCCCTGAGCGCGGCCCGCGCCGGGCGGCCCGAGGACGAGTTCCCCGCCGACATCGAGCCTCTCTACCGCCGCGTCCTCGAGATCCTCCCGCGGTTCCAGGTGGAGGGGCACCGGGCGATCGACTACCGCCTGGCGTACCCCCGCCGGGCCTTCGACGAGCAGTCCATCCGCTGGGACCTCAACTACTTCAAGTACCACTTCCTGAAGCTCGCGCAGGTGCCCTTCAACGAGCAGCGCCTCGAGGACGACTTCGCGCGGCTCACCGCGCACCTCCTCCAGGCCGGCGCCGACACCTTCCTGTACCGCGACTTCCAGTCCCGCAATATCATGATCCGCGGGGGCGAGCCGTGGTTCGTGGACTTCCAGGGAGGGCGCAACGGAGCGCCGCACTACGACGTCGCGTCCCTTCTCTACGACGCGAAGGCGAACGTGCCGCCCCCCGTGCGCGCGGCGCTCCTCGAGCACTACCTGGATGCGCTCGGCGGATTCGTCCCCGTGGACCGCGCGCGGTTCCGCGAGCAGTTCACGAGCTTCGTCCTCGCGCGGCTGATGCAGGCGATGGGCGCGTACGGGTATCGCGGCTTCTTCGAGCGCAAGCGCCGCTTCCTCGAGAGCGTGCCGAACGCGGCGCGCAATCTGGACCGTCTGCTGGCCGCGGGGCTCCCCGTCGCGCTGCCGGAACTGGAGCGGGTGTTCCGGCGGATCGCCGACCGCTGGGCCGGCCCCGCGCCCAGCGCGGCGCCGCAGAGCGGCCTCGTGGTCCTCATCCAGAGCTTCTCGTTCCGGGACGGATACCCGCCCGATACCGAGGGGCACGGCGGCGGGTTCGTGTTCGACTGCCGGGCGCTCCCCAATCCGCACCACGAGCCGGACCTCCGGGACCTGACGGGGGAGGCGCCGGCGGTCGCGGACTTCCTCGAGCGCTCGCCCGAGGTGCAGGCGTTCTGGGGGAACGTCAGCGATGTCGTGGACGCCCAGGTGGAGCGCTTCGTGGCGCGGGGGTTCTCGAGCCTCACCGTCTCCTTCGGCTGCACCGGTGGGCGGCACCGCTCTGTCTTCATGGCAGCGAAGCTCGCGGCGCACCTCGCCGCGCGGCACCCGCACGTCGGGGTCCGCATCCGGCACGCAAAGCTCTGATGGAGGCGATGATCCTCGCGGCCGGGGCCGGCACCCGGCTCCGCCCCCTCA
>JBEKGT010000124.1:0-6349 GCA_050012655.1 Gemmatimonadales bacterium
CGTGCACGTCTCCGGCCGCCCCGCCTCCTTCCGCTCCGTCGACAGCGCCGTCGCGCTCGTGGCGGACGGGCACACGACGCTGGACGTCGCGGGCCAGGTGCTCGACGCGTGGGGCGTCCCTGCCGCGACGCGCCCCTTCGTGACGGTGGTGGCCGAGGGCGCCACGGTGGAGACGGCGGACGACGACCCGTCCTCGCAGGGCGTCCAGGTCCGCGCCGACGGCCAGGGGCGGTTCCACGTCGCGCTCCGCGCCGGGCACAACGTCGGGACCGGAGCGCTGCGGCTCACCGCCGACAGCGCGAAGGCGGCGGTGCCGCTCCAGCTCCTTCCGGCGATCCGGCCGTTGATGGTGACGGGCGTGGGCCGCGTCGGCGTCGGCGCGAGCGCGCAGGGCTTCGGCGCGATCACGGCGCGGGGCCGCCTCGACGCGCGGACCGGCATCGTGCTCAGCTACGACTCGCGCCGCCTCGACGCCGAGCGCGACGCCTTCGGCCGCACCGCGGACCCGCTCGAGGAAGCCCAGTACCCGATCCTCGGCGACGCGGGCCAGGTCCGCACCCTCGGCGCCTCGCGCACCGCCTTCGCCGCGCGGATCGAGCGCGGCTTCGACTGGCTGGCGGCGGGGGACATCCTGAACGAGGGGTTCGACCGCGAGCTGTCGCTGACCGACTACCGCCGCGCGCTCACGGGCGTCGCCGGCCGGATCACCACCGGCGCGGTCACCTGGCACGCGTTTGGCAGCTCGACCAGCCAGGCGCTCCGGCAGACCGAGCTGCGCGGCGCCGGCACCTCGGGGCCCTACCAGCTCGACGGCGGGATGCACGTGGGGACGGAGCGAGTGGTCGTCGAGACGCGCGCGATAGACAACCCGCTGCGGGTCCTCGGGCGCGAGCTGCTCGCGCGCGACGCCGACTATCAGGTGGACTACCTGAGCGGGATGCTGCTCCTCAAGCGCCCAGTCCCCGCCGCTGACACCTACGGGAACCCGCTCTTCATCGTGGTCACGTACGAGGCCGACGGCGGCGGGCCGGCGCGCACGGTGTGGGGCCTGCGGACGTCGGTGGATGCGCTGCGGCTCGCCGGGCGCCGCGCGCCGGGCGATTCGCTCCGCGTCGGCGCGACGCTGATCCGCGACGGGGTGGAGAGCGGCGGCTACGCGCTGTCGGGCATGGACGTCCGGGTGCTGCGAGGCGGCCTCGACCTGCGCGCGGAGATCGCCCTCGCCCGGATGAGCGATTCGAGCGGCGTAGCGGCGTCGGTGGCGGGGACCTTCCGCCCGGTGCGCGGCCTCGAACTCGGGCTCCGCTGGACCAGCGTCGGCGCGGAGTTCCGGAACCCGTCGAACCTCGCGCTGCGGCCGGGGACGCAGGAACTCTCGCTCACCGGGCACCTGCTGACCCCGGTGGCGGACCTGCGCCTGGAGCATCAGCAGCAGTGGTACGGCGCCGAGGGCCTGCGCCGCTCCGAGACCCGTGGCGTGGCCACCCGGGCCCTCGCGGCCCACGTGACGCTGGAAGTCACCGCCGTGGCCGACCGTGCGGACGGCGCCGCCGCCGTCGGCGCGACGAGCGGCCAGGGCGGCGAGATGAAGATCAACTGGCACCCGCGCTCGACCCTCGACCTCTGGGGCGAGGCCCGGCACCAGTTCGGCGAGGCGATGCAGGCGCGGCCCGACTACGTGGGCCTCGGCGCGCGCGTGCGGGTATGGCAGGGGATGTCGCTCGAGGTGGTGCACCGGCGGGTGTTCGTCCCCGGCACGGCCGACTACAACGTGACGGACCTGGGACTGCGCTCCACCGTGGCGCCGGGGACCGAGGCGTACGGCTCCTACCAGATCGCCGGCGTGGATGGCGCGCGCAACGCGACGCTCGTCGGCCTGAACAGCCACCTCCGCCTCGGGTCGAGCTGGACAGTCTCCGGGCTCTTCGAGCGCCGGTCCGGGGTCGCCTCGGCCAACGCGCTCGATCCGATCCGCGCCCTGCCCTTCCTTCAGCAGGAAGAGGATTACTGGTCGGCCGGCGCGGGGCTCGAGCTGGCTCCCTCCGGCGCGCCGTTCCGTGCGAGCGCCCGGGGCGAATACCGGAACGGGAGCCTGCGGTCAACCCGCCTCTTCTCACTCGCGGGCGACATCTCGGCGAACCGCTCCCTCGCCCTGCTCTCCCGACAGGAGCTGCTCAGCAGCACCCAGCGGCTCGCGACCGGGACCCAGGCGAGCCGCCGGCTCTGGTCGCTGTGGGGCCTCGCCTTCCGCCCCACGTCGTCCGACCGCCTCAACGCCCTGGTGAAGGTGGAGTGGCTCGACGCCGTGAACCCGGCGGGGGGCGGGATCCTCACGAACCAGGGGCACGAGGGCCGCGTCATCGGCGCCGCCGAGGCGATCTGGGCGCCCTCCCGCAACGTGGAGCTCGGCATGCGGTACGCCATGCGCAGCACGCGGGCGAGCCTGGTGAACGCCGACAGCACGCCGCAGAGCCTCTCGTCGCACGCGACGTTCGTGGGGGCGCGGGTGCTGCTGGGCGCCGACCAGCGGATCGGCTTCCGGGCCGAAGGGCGGTTGCTGGTGGACCAGCTCACCGGGACCCAGCGGTACGACCTCGCCCCGCAGGTCGTCGTGGTGCCGTTGACGGGGCTCGAAGTGGCCGCCGGCTACCGCTTCGGCGACCTCAAGGACCCCGACTTCGCGGTCAGCGGCGGCAACGGCGTCTTCCTGACCATCGGTGTGCGCTTCACCGAACGCTCCGCCACCACGGCCGCCGCCTACTGGAGGGAGAGGATCTCACAGTAGCAAGGAGCCAGACGCCAAGACGCCCAGTACGGTGAGCAGGGCCAGGCGCCAAGGCGCCAGAGCCGCGCACCCCTTGGCGTCCCAGCGTCTGGTCATTGTGCGCTGACTACACGTCGTACGTGTCGATCTGCGCCCGCTGCAGGATCCCACTGCAGTCGATGTAGGCGACCTTCGTCTCGCTGAAGAAGTCGTACGCCTGCCAGCCCCCCTCGCGGTGGCCGTTCCCCGTCTCCTTCACGCCGCCGAAGGGGAGGTGCGCCTCGGCGCCGATAGTGGGGGCGTTGATGTAGGTGATGCCCGCGTCCAGGTCCTCGATCGCCTTGTACGCGGAGAGCAGGTCCTTCGTGTAGAGCGCCGAGCTGAGGCCGTACCGCACGTCGTTGTTGACACGGATCGCCTCGTCGAGCGAGCCGACGCGCAGCACCGCGAGCACCGGCCCGAACACTTCCTCCTGCTCGAGGCGCGATTTCGGCCTCACGCCGGCGAACACCGTGGGCTGATGGAACCAGCCGTGCGCGAGCTTCGCGCCCCGCGCGCGTTTCCCGCCGGAGACCAGCTCGTCCCCCTCGTCCTTCGCGATCTCGACGTAGCGCATCGTGTTCTTGAGCGCGGCCTCGTTGATCATCGGCCCGACGTCCGTCGTGGGGAGGAGGCCGTCGCCGAGGCGGAGCCGCTCGACCCGGTCCACGAGCCGCCGCAGGAACCGGTCGTGGATCTTCCGGTGGAGGATCAGTCGGCTCGTGGCGGTGCAGCGCTGGCCGGTGGTGCCGAAGGCGCCCCACAGCACGCCCTCGAGCGCGAGGTCGAGGTCGGCGTCGTCCATCACGATCATCGCGTTCTTGCCGCCCATCTCGAGCGACAGCCGCTTGTGCATCCGGCCGCACACCTCGCCGAGCCGCGCGCCGACCTCCGTCGAGCCGGTGTAGGACACGACCGGCACCCGCGGGTGCGCGACGACGGCGTCGCCCACCGCCGAGCCGCGGCCGTGCACCAGCTGGACGGCCTCCGGCGGCACACCCGCCTCGAGGAGGATCTCGACCAGCCGCGTGCCGGTGTGCGGTACGTCCACGCTCGGCTTGAAGACCACCGCGTTCCCGCACAGGAGCGCGGGGAAGATCTTCCACGTCGGGATGGCCATGGGGAAGTTGAACGGCGTGATGATGCCGGCCACGCCGATCGGCCGGCGCAGCGTCAGCGCCCACTTGCGCCGCAGCTCCGAGGGCACGGTGTACCCCATGCGGCGCCGCCCCTCGCCCGCGGCGTAGTACGCGGTGTCGATCCCCTCCTGCACGTCGCCCCGCGTCTCGGCGAGGACCTTGCCCATCTCCCGCGTCATCGAGCGGGCGATGTCCTCCTTGTGCGTCACGAGGAGGTCACCGACCCGCCGCATCACGTCGCCACGCTGCGGCACCGGCACCCGGCGCCACTCCTCGAAGCCCCGCCATGCGCTCCGGACGGCGCGCTCGACGTCCCGCTTCCCCGACGACGGGAACCGGCCGATCAGGTCGCGCCAGTCGGCGGGATTGCGGTTCTCGTAGTACTCGCCGGTCGAGGGCTCGACCCAGGCGCCGGCGATGAAGTTCTTGAAGGTCTTGGCCATGCGTTTCCTACTCAGAACAGTGGACAGGAAGGAGCAGCGAGTGCGAAGGGTCTACCGCGCCTGGCTCGGCACCGCGGGCGCCGAGCACACCCACTGCGCCGCCTGCTTCGCATAGCCGATCCGGGGCAGGATCTCCCTCGCCGCGAGGAAGCCGCCCCAGACGAACAGCGCCAGCGACAGGGCGTGCGCCATCCCGGAGCGCGTCTTCCACGACGACACGCTGCTCCAGAGCGCCGCGACCAGCACCGCCAACACCCCGCCGAGGTAGGCGAACAGAGGTACGCCGCAGCCGTGGGTGTACGGCCTATGGGTCATCGCCGCGCCCAGCGCCAGCCCAAGGGTAAGCCGCACCCAGGTGAAAACTCGCGCGTACCGCCCCGGGCCGGCAGGCCGACGCACCTCGCCCCCGCTTCCCGCGCTCAAAGCGGCGCGGGAGGGCTGTGGCGCCGGCGCCGGCTGCGCCGCCGGTGCGGGCGGGCCGGCCGACATGATCTTGTCGATCGCGGCCAGCTCCTTGTCCCAATCTCGCGGTCCCTCGCCCTTGCTCACGCGTCCCTCGCCAGGCCGTATCGTTCGATCTTCTTGTACAGGTTCGAGCGCGGCATCGCCAGGCGGCGCGCCGTCTCGCTCACGTTCCAGTCATACTCCCGCAGCTTCGCCGCCAGGAACGCCTTCTCCGCGTTCTGCTTGAACTCCTCGAAGGTGCCGCTCGCGAGGAGCGCACTGCCAAGGGCCTCCTCCTGCGCCGCCGGACCGAGGAGCCGGCCGACGTCCCCCTCGCCGATCACGTCCCCCGACGCCAGGATGAGGAGCCGCTCGACCGTGTTGCGCAGCTCGCGCACGTTCCCCGGCCAGCCGTGGCCCGCCAGGCGCTCCAGCGCGGCCGGCGTGAACCGCCGCCGCGCGATCCCCTGCGCCGGCAGCAGCCGCGCCATGAAGTGCTCCACCAGCATCGGGATGTCCTCGCGGCGCTGGCGCAGCGGCGGCACGTCGATCGGCACCACGTTGAGCCGGTAGAGGAGGTCCTCGCGGAACCGGCCCCCGGCGATCTCCTCCTCGATCCGCTTGTTGGTCGCCGCGATGACCCGGACGTCCACCGTGATGGTCTTCGCCGAGCCGATCGGCGTGACCACGCCCTCCTGCAGCGCCCGCAGCACCTTCGCCTGCGCCGCGAGGCTCATGTCCCCCACCTCGTCCAGGAACAGCGTCCCGCCGTCCGCCTGCTCGAACTTCCCCGTCCGGTCGGCGAACGCGCCGGTGAACGACCCCTTCACATGCCCGAACAGCTCCGACTCGATCAGCTCTGAGGGGATCGCCGCGCAGTTCACCTCGACGAACGGCCGCGCCGCGCGGGGCGAGAGGCGGTGGAGGGCCCGCGCCACCAGCTCCTTCCCCGTCCCGTTCTCCCCCGTGATCAGCACCCGCGCCAGGGTCGGCGCCACCTTCTCGATCCGCTCGTGGAGGGCGCGCATCGCCGGCGCGTCGCCCACGATCTCCCACTGCCCCTCCACCGCCGCCTTGAGCGCCAGGACCTCGCGCTCGAGCCCCACGTGCTGCAGCGCGTTCCGCAGCGTGAGGAGGATACGGTCGCTGTCGAGCGGCTTCTCGAGGAAGTCGTGGGCGCCGCGCTGTGTCGCCTCGACCGCCGTCGCGATGCTCCCGTGCCCCGAGATCATCACCACCAGCGCCTGGCCGTCGGCCTCGCGCAGCTTCGTGAGGGTCGAGAGCCCGTCCAGGCCCGCCATCTTCACGTCGAGCAGCACCAGGTGCGGCTGCACCTCCGCGTAACGGTCCAGCGCCTCGTGCCCCGAGGCCGCGAGACTCACCGCGTACCCCTCGTACTCGAGGAGCTGCTTCAGCGCCTCGCGAATCCCCGGCTCGTCGTCCACCACCAGAATGCGGTGGCTCACGGACGCTCCAGGCGGTAGAGGCGCACGCGCTCGGGGCTCACGCGCACGTCGCCC
>JBEKGT010000125.1:0-6348 GCA_050012655.1 Gemmatimonadales bacterium
GGTCCTCCTCGGCGTCGCGCAGGCCGTCACCCCGGGCCCCGACGGCTTCTTCGACTTCCGCGGCGTGGCGCCCGGCTGGTACCAGCTGGCGCTCCTCGCCCCCGCCGGCACCGAGCCGGTCCGGCTCGGAGCCCTTTCGGTCCGGAACGATCCAGGACAGTTTTCCCTCGCCGCCGGTCCGGTCCGCCGCGACCTCGGCACGATCCGTCTGAGCTTCCAGCCGCCGTCCACCAATCGTCCCCGTTCGGAGACGCCATGACGCTCGCTGATCTGCCAGTCCTGAATCCCTCGACGCCGGGCAAGGAGGCGCAACGGGCAGTGCTCGTCGCCGTCCTGTTCGCCGTCTTCGGCGTGCTCTACGCCCTCGCGCGCGCCGCCGCCTCGGCGCCGCCCGACCTCGCCACGTCCACCGATGTCGTGTTCGGGTTCGCCTACCCGAGCGCGTGGGGCATCTCCCCCGCCCTGTGGAGCGGCGCCGCGGTCTGGCCGATGCGGCTGGCCCACGGCGACTTCGGCACGCCCCTCGCCGTCGCGGCCAACCTCGTGATGGTGATCGCGCTGATCATCGTGATGTACCCCGACATCCTCGCGCACCAGGGCCCGCAGTACGTCTCCCCCGCGCGCCGCATCCTCACCGTGGTCATCGCGTTCGCGCTCGCGTTCCTGATGTACCGCGGCGTCAATCAGATCGACGACATCTTCGGCTCCGACATCGGCCAGAACCCCGCCGCCGCCCGCCGCGCACTCCTCGGCCTCGCGGCCCTCGCGGCCATCATCTTCGGCTGCGTCTGGTCGTTCATCGGCCCCAAGGACTTCGGCCGCCGCATCCCGCTGCGCATCTCGCACGGCGCGCTCGGCGGCATCGCGCTGTGGGCCGCCGTCTCGCTCGCCACGCTCCTCTCGAGCCAGCCCCGCGCGTTCATCAGCAGCTCCCTCGACACCTTCTACTCGCTCCTCACGATCGACGCCGCCGCCGGCCACCCCGGCGCCACCGTCGCGTGGGCCGTGGGCACCGACGTCCTGACCGCCGCCGCCGCGATGGCGCTATGCGGCGCGCTGCTCGTCACCACGTCGCCCCAGACCCTCGGCCCCGCCAACCGCCGCGGCGCCGCCATCGTCTCGCTGGTCCTCGCGGCGTTCCTGCTCGTCACCGCGGGCACCACCTGGTCGCAGACCAAGGAGCGCGCCGACGCCGTGCACGCCTCCGCCGTCCAGGCGCTCGGCCTCGACCAGGCCACGCCGGTGCGGACCCCGGTGCTGCTCATCGGCCAGAACACGCCGACCCGCGACCGGCTGATCGCGCGCAACGTGACCCGGCCCGACGCCACCGCCGACGACTGCGCCAACGGCACCGGCGACCAGGACCGCGTCCTCCCGGCCGCGACCGCATCCAACGTCCAGAAGCTCAGCGCCTGGCTCGATAGCCACACCGACGAAGTCTCCGGCCTCGCCATCCGCGTCGCCAGCTGCCGCGCCGCGCTCCAGGCGCTCCGGTGGGATCCCGACGCCGCGCGCGAGGGCATCTTCCTCTCCCGTCATCCCGAGCGGATCGGCGCCCTCACGTACCTCTACGCGATGAGCGGCGTCTCCACCCCGCGGCCCGCGCTGCAGAAGCGCATCCTCAAGGCGCTCGCCGACACCACCAAGTTCCGGCATGGCGCCGAAGCGGCCACGCGATTCGCCAATCTGGCCCGCGTCGCCGGCGACACCGCGGACGAGGCCTCCTGGCGCCAGCGGGAGATCCAGCCGTCACAGGCCTCCCTCATCGCCACGCTCCGCGCGCGGCCGGCATACATCGATGGCACCATCAGCGGCCGCCTCGCCGCGCCGCAGCGCGGCTGGCGCGTCGCGCTGCTCATCGCCGATGAGCCCGGCTCGGGCTCCGATCCGTCCATGCAGGCGCCCCGCACCGAGGGGACGATCCTCTCGTCGATGGTGGCCGCTACCGACGCCGCCGCCGACGGCTCCTTCTCCTTCAGCGGCCTGCGCGATGGGTTCTACCAGCTCGCGCTCCTCTCCCCCGAGGGGATGGGCGTGCCGCAGCTCGCCCGCCTCACCGTGAAGGGCGACCCCGGCGTGTTCCAGCTGGCCCCGTCGGCCCGTACCAAGAACGTGGGGACGGTCGCGCTGGTGTTCTGATCCGCGGAAAGTCCCGGGCGGCTCACTGCCCCCTGTCAACGCAATCCGTTGGCAGGGGGCACGTGTTCGGTAGTGTCAATCCGCACACCCTTCGGAACTGCATTCCCGATGAAATTGATAGGGATTCGGCGACGGGGATGTGCAAGCCCCGCTGCCTGGAGCGTCTCCCGTATAGACCCCCAAACGGGAGGCACTCGTGCTCCGCAACGTCCTGTGCACCGCCGCGCTCACCGCAGCCCTCGCCGCGCCCCTTGCCGCGCAGGGGTGGATCGACGTCGAACGCCCAGTCCGGCCGGGACCACTGTCGGGGGGGGTGGTGCGCGTCAGCAGCACCGTCCGCACCGTCATCGAGGGCCGGGTGGCCCGGGTCGAGGTGGAGGAGCAGTTCCGCAACGGCGGCGGCACGCTCGCCGAAGGGACGTACCTCTACCCGATGCCGGGGGAAGCGGTGTTCACCGACTTCTCCCTGTGGATGGGGGAGCAGGAGGTGCGCGGCGAGGTGATGGGCGCCGACCAGGCGCGCGGGATCTACGAGACGATCGTGCGGCGGCTTCGGGACCCCGCTCTCCTCACGCTCGAGGGGCACGGCCTCATCCGGGCGCGCGTGTTCCCCATCCAGCCGGGCGCCACCCGCCGCGTCGTGCTGCGCTACACCCAGGTCCTCCAGCGGGCCGGCGACGCCTACCGCATCCGTTACAGCATCGGGCGGCGGGACGCCGGCACGGGGAGGGGCCTGTACGACGGTGCCGCGCCGCCGGCGGGCGCGTTCAGTTACACCGTCACGGTGCCCAGTGCCGGCGACTACGGCACCCCCTACTCGCCGACGCACCAGGTGCACGTGCGCCGCGACGGGGACCGCCTCCAGGTCACCCTCGACCCCGACGCCGAGGGGGACGTGGAGCTCTTCCTCCCCGTTCGGCGCGGCCTCGTGGGGACGAGCGTGGTGACGTACGCGCCGGGGGGCGAGGACGGGTACTACATGCTGCTCCTCTCCCCTCCCGCCGCGTCGGAGGAGGCGCCGCTGCCGCGGGACCTCTCCCTGGTGGTCGACGTCTCCGGCTCGATGGCGGGGGCGAAGCTCGACCAGGCGAAGGCCGCCCTCGCGCAGGCGCTCGGCACCCTGCGCCCGGCCGACCGGTTCCGCCTGATCGCCTTCTCGACGATGGTGACCAACTTCCGCGACGGCTTCACGCCCGCGACGGCGGAGAACGTGCGTGCGGCGCGGGACTTCGTGGATCGGCTCGCTGCCAACGGCGGCACCAACATCCGGGGCGCGCTCGAGGCGGTGCTCGGCACCGCCGTGTCGGAGGAGCGGCTGCTCCTCATCCTCTTCCTCACCGACGGCCTGCCGACGGTCGGGGAGCAGGCGCCCGAGCGCATCGCCGACTTCGCCGCCGGCCACGTCGGCCGCGCGCGGATCTTCACGGTCGGGGTGGGTACCGACGTCAACACCTACCTCCTCGACCGACTGGCACGCGAAGGGCGCGGGAGCGCGGAGTACGTGGCCCCCGACGCGAGCGTCGAGACGGCGCTCGGCGAGGTGCTGGGGAAGATCGAGCATCCCGCGCTCATCAACCTGCGCATCGCTGGCGCTCCGGTCGCGCTCGCTCAGGCGTATCCCGGCGACCTCCCCGACCTCTTCTACGGGGAGGAGCTGGTGGTCGTCGGCCGGTACCACGGCGCGGGCGCCGGGGACGTCACGGTGACCGGGGAGCGGAACGGGCGGCGCGAGACGTTCGCCGCGCGCGCCGAGTTCCCGGCGACGGAGGCGGGGAACGAGTTCGTGGCGAAGCTGTGGGCGTCGCGGCGGATCGGCGAGCTGACCCGCCAGATCCGCATCGAGGGCGCCACGCCAAGCCTGGTGGACCAGGTGCGGGAACTGGGGCTCCGCTACGGCATCCTCACCGAATACACGGCGTACCTGGTGCAGGAGCCGGGGACGGTCGCGGGTCCCATCCCGCGGCCGATGACGCTCGACCGAGCGGCGATGGGCGGCGTGGCCGCGGCGCCGACGCAGACTGGACACGAGGCGTTCCTGCGCGCGCGGGCGAGCGCGGGGCTGGCCGGCGCCGGCAACCTCGCAGCAGCGGACAAGGTCGCCGACGCCCGGGTGGCGGAGCTCACCGCCAACGCACCGGCGTCCAGCGCCCCGATGCGCCGGGTGGGGAGCCGCCTCTTCCTGCGACGCGACGGCGTCTGGACGGATGCCGCCCTCCAGGACACCTTGAAGGTCACACGGGTACAGGCGTTCAGCGACGCCTACTTCGCCCTGGTGCGCGCCCTGCCGGAGCTGGCGAGCTGGCTCGGCGCCGGGGACGAGGTCGTCATCGCGGGCCGCCATGTTAGCGTGCGCCTCGGCGCCGCGGGCGTGAGCACCTGGCGGCCGGGCGAACTCGAGACGCTGGTGAGGGCCTTCCGGGGGGCGTGAACGAGCGGGATCACCGAGCTGTATGAGCAGTACTACGCGTCGCTCGTCCGGCTGCTGTACCGCCGGACGGGCGACCGCGACCGCGCCGAGGACCTGGCGCAGGAAGTGTTCGTGCGGGCGCTGGAAGCGCCGCCCCAGAACCCGAAGCCGTGGCTGTTCGCGGTGGCGCTGAACCTCGCGCGGGACGATGGCCGGCGCGCGGTACGGCAGGAGCGGCGGCTCGAGCTGCTGCGCGCGGAGCGCGGTGACACCGCGGCGCCGGCGGCGGACGCGGAGATGGAACGGGACGAGAAGGCGGCAGGGGTCCGCGCGGCGCTCGGACTGCTGTCGGAGAAGGACCGCGAGGCACTGCTCCTCCAGGCCGAGGGATTCAGCTACGCGGAGATCGCCGCCGCGCTCGGGCTCGCCCCGGGCGCCATCGGCACGACGCTGGCGCGGGCGCGACGCCGGCTGGTAGAAGCGTACCGCGCCGGGGAGATGCGGGGCGATGGCGCACGTTGACGACGGGACCCTGAACGCGCTGCTCGACGGCGAAGTGCCGGCCGAGGAGGCCGTGGCCGTCCGCGCGCACCTCACCTCGTGCACCGAGTGCGCGGCGCGCTTCGAGGAGGCCAAGCGGTTCCTCGCCGAAGCGGCCGACCTCCTCAGCGCGCTGGCGCCGCCCGTCGAGGAGCGTCCCGCCGCCGCGGCGCCGCCGGCCGCCAGGGCCGCCGCGCCGGCAACCGCCCCCGGGACTCCCGCGCCGGCCGGAGCGCCGCCACGGCGCGTTTCCAAGACCGCGCGCGAGGTCGCCATCGACATCGACGGAGCGACGCACAAGAGCCCCGCCATCCCACCCAACTTCCCGCGCGAAGGCGAAGTGGTCGCGCCTCCGATCCTCGGCCCCTCCGGGCGGCCCCTGTTCGAAGGGAGCGCCCCGCCGCGGCGCCTGCGCCGCGCGACCGACTGGCCAACCCTCGCTTGGGCGGCAAGCGTGGTCCTGGCCCTCGGCGTCGGCTACCTGGCCAACGAGGTGCGGCACGACAGGCAGGCCACCCCTCCCTCCGAGACCGCGCTCCCCAGCGTGCCCGCCGGCGCCGCGCAGCCGGCCCGCGGTCCCGCCCGCGCCACTCCCCACTCGTCTCGCGCGGGCGCCGGACAGCAGAAGGCGAAGGGGGGCGCGGCGAACGCTCACACCGCGCTCGCCCACAAGCCGGCTGCCGCGCAGGGGCGGAAGCTCGTGCGCCCCCCCGCGACGGAGATCGCACCCCTCGCCGACGCGATCCGGCCTGTGGCGCCGGCCGCCGGGGGGGGGGCGGCGGTCGCTGCCGCGCCGTCGCAGATGGCAGGCGTGAGCGCCGTCCCGCCGGCGAACGCACCGGCCCAGGAGCGGGCGGACCAGGCGCTGCGCCGAGCAGCTCCCTCTCCCGCGCCGGCAGGGAACCTCGCTGCGGGCCTCCAGGCCCCAGCCGCGGCATCGCGCGCTGCCGCCGCGCGGGGACGCGCTGCGCCGCCGGCGTCCCGCCCCGCGTTCCGCTCCAGCGACGTGGACGAGGCAGCGGCGCGGCTCTCGCGGAACCTGAGATTCGTGGAAGGGCTCGCGCTGGAAGGGGTGAAGATCGGTCCAGGATCGCTCGTCCCCGGCGCGGACCCCGCGCGGGACGTCGTGCGCGTGGTCTACACCGACCCGCAGGGCCGGCGCCTGCAGCTCGACCAGCAGCGGATCCCCTCGCCGCAGGACACCGGCCGGGCGGCACGCGAACGCGCCGAGCCCGCCGCGCTTGGCCTTGCGTGGGGCGACA
>JBEKGT010000126.1:0-6330 GCA_050012655.1 Gemmatimonadales bacterium
TGGGACACGGCGCGCGGCGGGAACGCGCGCCATGTGCACGTCACCGGCCCCGCCGGGATCGGAAAGACGCGCCTCCTCACCGACGTGCGCGCCCGGCTACGATCGACGGGCGCCCGCGCGGTGCTTCTGCGCCCCAATCCCGGCGAGCGGCAGGTCGCCTACGCCTTCGCCAGCGACCTGGCCTCCGCGCTGACGGCCCTGCCGGGGGCGGGCGCGGTCTCCCCCGCCGCAGCCGACGCGCTGGTGGCGCTCAGCCCCACGCTCTCGGCCCGCTTCCCCGCCGCCGCGCCCGACGGCGCGTCCGGCGAGGAGGCGCTCCGCCGGCGCATCATCGCGCTCGCCGAACTCGTCGCTGCCGTGGCCGGCGAGGCCCCGCTGGCGCTGCTGGTGGACGATGCGCACTGGGCCGACCACGCGTCGCGCCAGGCGCTGGGCGGCGTGGTCGCACGTCTCGGCGATGAGCCGGTCCTCCTCGTCACCACGGCCCGTCCCACGCCGGAGGGCGCCATCGGGAACGAGGCCACGGAGCACGTCGGCCTCGAACCGTTCACGCCGCACGAGATCGCCGCCGTCGTCACGAGCCTCGGCACGCTCCCCGCCGAGCCGTGGGCCGCGGACTTCGCGGTGCGGCTCGAACTCGCCACCCACGGCTCGCCCCTCCTCGTCCTCGAGACCCTCCAACTCCTGCTGGAGCGAGGATTGCTCCTCCTGGGCGACGACGGGTGGCGGTGCTCCGATCCCGAGGCCGTCGCGGCCGCGCTGGGCGAAGGCCGCGCCCTGCGCCAGCGCCTCCAGCAGCTGGACCGCGACCAACGCTGGCTGCTGCTGGTCCTTGCGGTGATTGGCTCGCCGGTGACGTCGGCGCAGCTGGCGGCGAACCTGCCCCGGGGCGAGGCGGCGCTCGCGGCGGACCTCGCGGCGCTCGAGCAGCGCGGCTTCCTAGCCCGCGCCGGCGACGAGTGGACGCCGGCGCACGACGAGATCGCGCAGGCGGCGATCGAGATGGCATCCCCCGAGACGCTGCGCGCGGCGCACCTTGGGATCGGTCGCGCGGCCGCCACCGCGGGCGACCGCGACCTGACGCTGCTGGTGCGGGCCGGCCAGCACCTGGCCCAGGCGGGCGACGGCGGAGAGCTCGGCCGGGTGTTCTCGCGCTGGTTCATCCACCAGCGGCAGCGGGGCGACCGCCGGCGCGCCGCGGCACTCGCCGCCGAGCTACTGGGCCCCACTGCGACCGACGGCGAAGTCGGGGCGCTGGTCCGCCGGCTGCCTCGCACCGCCCGCTGGGGGCTCTTCAGCGGGGCCCGGCGCGCTGCCGCGGCGGCGGCCGTCCTGCTCGCGGTGGCCGCCGTCGTCCTCGTCGTGCGCCGCCACGCAGCCGGCCTCTCCGACGAGGAGTTGATCGCCATCACCCGCGCCGACGGGGGGCGCGAGTTCCGGGCGATGCACGTGCCGATCAGCGCCGGCCGCTGGGACGAGACGCGGCCTCTCGACGTGGCCGCCGCCGGGAGCGCGTACCCGGCCATCCGCGCCCCCGCCGACTGGGAGACCGGCGCGGTCTACTCGTCGGCCCGCGACGCGTGGGCGGTCTCCCGGGTGATGCCCGGGCCCGACGTCCAGGATCTCTTCCTCGTCCGGTCCGACGGCAGCGAGACCCGCCTCACCAGCAGCCCCGGCGATGACGTGGACCCCACGTGGGCACCCGATGGCACCCTGCTCGCATTCTGTTCGTCGCGGTGGAGCGCGCAGGACTGGTACCACATCGGGATCCTGGATCCGGCCACGCTGCGCGTCCGCCAGCTCACCTCCGGCGATGCGGCGGACCACTCGCCGCGATGGAGCACCGACGGGACGCGCATCGCGTTCGTGCGGCAGTACCGCGGACCCCTCGGGACGGCACGGCCGCTGGAGCTGTGCTGGGTGACGGTGGACGGTGTCCAGCAGCACTGCACCCCGGTGGAGAGAGGGTACTTCTTCTCCGGTCTCTCCAAGTGGCTCAATGCCACGCACGTCGCGGCGGTCGTGGCGGCCGGGGGGGGCTCGTCGTACGCGAGCGTGGGCATCGACGACGGCGCGGTCACGATCATCCGGCGCAACATCATCTCCGCGGGGACGAGCCCCGACGGGCAGTGGGCGCTCGGCATCGTGGGCGAGGCGGAGGACGCCTCGGGCTCCTGGGTGGTCTTCCCGCTCGCCCGTCCCGACCAGGGAGTCGAGGTGCGGATGGGAAGCCGGGCCGACGGCTTCGTGCTGCGGTGGGGACGGAGCGCGCGCGCCCTGCCCTTCGTGGCGGGACTCGCCGTGACGCCGACCGGCGGCGCCGTCCCGCTGGGCACGGAGTTCCACCTCCGCGTCCGGGGCGTCACCACCGCGAGCGACACTGTCGCCCTGCCGAGCGTCCGGTGGTGGTCCGGCGACACCGCCATCGCCACGGTGAACGAGAGCGGCGAGCTGGAGGGCCGCCGGCACGGCGCGCTCTGGGTCCACGTGACTGCCGGCGGGTGGCGCAGCGACTCGGTCCGGATCGTGATCGGCTCCGCGACGCCCACCGTCGTGCAGCGCGAGGCCTGGGACGGCCGGCTGTCGGACCGGTGGGTGCCGTTCGGGGCACCGCCGCCTGGCAGCACCGAGGGCCCGGGCGGTGTCCGGGCGCTGTGGAACCGCGGCGACGGCGTCTTCGCGAGCGGCGTCTACTCCCGCGGAGCCTACAGCGCCGTGGACGGCGTGGGCGTGGAGACGTCCTTCTCCTCCCCGATCACGGCGACGCAGTGGCAGACGCTCGTCCTACAGCTCGACGCCGATATCGACTCGGCTGCGCTCGCGCGATGGGACCATCGGACCGGCGCGATCCCCCGGCGCCCGGTCGTCGGCGCGACCGCGGCCGAGTGCACCGCCGGCGTTCCCGGCGGCGAGGGCGCGGAATGGGCGAACCAGGTCTCGTTCGGCGCTGGCCAGAGCACCGGCGAGGCGACCCTTCCGGCCGCCTACTTGTCCGGCCGATGGTACCGGGTGCGCCTCCAGCTCTTTCCGGACGGCCGCTGCGGCGTGGCGCTCGAGGGTCGGCCCCTCTGGATCAGCCGGCGGCCCATCGCGACGGGCCGGACGTTCCGCGTGGTGCTCAGTGGGAGCTCGGTCGGCACCCGGATGCTGTTCGGGCCGGTGGAGGTGTGGCAGGGGGTGATGGACGGCGTGGATTGGACGGGGGTGAAGCCGAACGGGGCGAGGGTGGCCGCGGCGGGACCCCCCCGGTCTTCAGCGAACCCGCGCCTCTCGCCCTAGCCCTCCGCCGCGGCGGCCTGCCCCCGGCGCCGGCGCGTCGGTGCGTCCTCCTACAGCCAGCGGAAGATCTTCAGCGCCACACCGAAGCTGACCACCATCCAGGCGACCAGAACAGCCAGCGGCAGCGCCAGGGCCGCGAGGCCGGTGCCGTCGAGCATCACCGCGCGCAGCGCGTCGTTGAGCGCGGTGAGGGGCAGCGCCTTGATGAAGGGCTGCATCACGTCGGGGAAGTTGGCAGCGGAGAAGAACGAGCCGGAGAGGACGTACATCGGGAGCATCACGACGTTCATCAGGCCGGAGACACCCTCCTCCGTCTGGGCCCGGCTCGCGACGAGAAGGCCGACGGCCGAGAAGGTCAGCGCGCCGGTGAGGGCCACCACCGCGAACGTCAGCACCGATCCCCGGAAAGGCACTCCGAAGACCAGCATCCCGAACCCGACCAGGGCCAGCACCTCCAGCGCAACGGTGGCGAGCCGCGCGAAGGCGAACGAGAGGAGGAGGTGGCTGCGGCGCATCGGCGAGGCGAGGAGGCGTTTGAGGAGCCTGCGGACCCGCATGCTCACCACCGCGAACCCGACGCCCCACAGGCCGGTGCCCATCAGGTTCATCCCGAGGAGGCCGGGGAGGAGGAAGTCGATGTAGCGCGCCCCCTTCTCGGTGATCTTCACCTCGCGCACGGCCCGCACGTCCCGCCGCCCGAAGGCGCGCTGCACCTCGTCGTCGGCGACGAGCCGGGCGACGTGGGACTCGGTGCGCGTGGAGTCGAACCGGTACACGACCGGGTCGCCGGGCACGATGACGAGCGCGACGCGCCCGGTGCGCAGCCGGGCGGCGGCCCCCGCCGAGTCGAGCACCTCGACGCGCAGCGCCTTCGCCCCCGCGAGATGCGCCGCGAGCGAGTCCGCGCCCACGCCGGCCTGGATCGCCACCCGCACGCGGTCCGGCGGCCGGTTGCGGAACGCGATGCCCAGCGCCACGGCCAGGAGGATCGGGAACGCGAACACCCAGAACACGGTCTCGGGCTGCCGGACGAACTCCCGGAACCGCGCGAGCGTGAGCTGCACGAGCGGATTGCGCTCACCCATCACGCAGATGTCTCCCGGTCAGGTGCAGGAACAGGTCCTCCAGCGTCGCGTGATGCGTCACCAGCTCCGTCATCCCCAGCCCCCGGCGCTCCAGCTCGTCGATCACCGCCGGAAGGGAGCGGTGCAGCTCCTCGACGGTGAGGGTCGTGCGCCCCGCGTTGGCCCGCACCTCGCGCACGCCGGGGAGCGCGAGGAGCGCCGCGTCCTTCGGCGGCGCCTGGCCCTCCTGCAGCGCGAACTCGATCACGTGCTCGGCGCCGAGGGAGGCGATCAGCTCCTTCGGCGTGCCGAACGCGATCGTGCGCCCGTGGTCCACCACCGCCACGCGGTCGCAGAGCCGCTCCGCCTCGTCCATGTAGTGCGTCGTGAGGACGATCGTCCCGCCCCGCGCCCGGAACGCGGCGACCACGTCCCAGAGCTGGCGGCGCGACTGCGGGTCGAGCCCCGTCGTCGGCTCGTCGAGGAAGAGGATGTCGGGATCGCTCACCAGCGCGCACGCGATCGCCAGCCGCTGCCGCTGCCCGCCGGAGAGCTTGCCCGCCCACGCCTTCCGCTTCTCGCCGAGCTGGACGACGTCGAGCACCTCGTCCACCGAACGGCCGTGGCGGTAGAAGCTGCGGAACAGCGTGACGATCTCCGTGACAGTCAGCTTCTCGGCGAGCTTGGTCTCCTGCAGCTGCACGCCGATGCGCTCGCGGATGGCGTGGTCGTGCGTCGCCCACCGCATCCCGAGCACCTCGACGTCCCCCTCATCCGGAGCGAGGAGCCCCTCGAGGATCTCGACCGTCGTGGTCTTCCCGGCCCCATTGGGCCCGAGGAGGCCGAAGCACTCGCCGGTCCGCACCTCCAGGTCGAGGCCGGCGACGGCGACCACGTCCTTGTAGCGCTTGACGAGGCCGCGGCACGTGATGGCGGAGGCCATCACACCGTTCCCAGTGGCCAGACGCCAAGGCGCCAGGGACCGAGGGCATTCCCTGGGCGTCTTGGCGTCTTGTCCCTGAACACTAGCATATGCGCGGCAACTGTTCGCCGCTCAGCAGGTCCACCACCCGCACCCCGCCGATGCGGGTGCGCAGCGTGACGAGCCCGGCGCTCGCCGGCTTCACGACCGCGATGCGCGCGGCGTCGCACCCGTCGGGCCGCGCGCGGAGCAGCGCCAGGGCGCGGTCGGCGTCCTCCGCGGCCACGAAGGCGAGGAACCGCCCCTCACACGCCACATACAGCGGGTCGAGGCCCAGCACCTCGCAGGCGCCGGCCACCTCCGCCGTGACCGGGAGCGCGTCCTCCTGGATCTCGACTTCCACCCCCGCCTGTGCCGCGATCTCGTTCAGCGTCGAGGCCACGCCCCCCCGCGTCGGATCGCGGAGGCACTTCAGCCGGACTCCCGACGCGATCAGGGCGAGCACGGCATCGGCCACCGGGGCGCAGTCGCTCTCGATCGGCTTCGCGAAGGCGAGGCCGTCGCGCACCGCCATCACCGCCACGCCGTGCTGGCCGATCGTCCCGCTCACCAGGACCACGTCCCCCGGCCGCACTTCGGTGGCGCCGAGCGGGCCCCGTGCGCGCACCACGCCGATGCCGGTAGTATGGATGAAGACCCCGTCCCCCTTGCCGCGCTCCACCACCTTCGTGTCGCCGGTGACGATCCGCACCTTCGCCGCCTGTGCCGCCACGGCGATGGACGCCAGGACCCGTCGCAGGTCGGCGAAGGGAAGACCTTCCTCGAGGATCAGCCCGAGACTCAGGTAGAGCGGCTCCGCGCCGCACATCGCGAGGTCGTTCACGGTGCCGTTCACCGCCACCGTGCCGATATCCCCGCCCGGGAAGAAGAGGGGGTGGACGACGAAGCCGTCGGTGGTGAAGGCCAGCCGGCCCGGCGGCACGTCGAGCACCGCGCCGTCGGCCAGCGGCTCCAGCTCGGGGCTGCGCAGGACCGGTAGCAGCTCCTTCTCGATGAGGTCCCGCA
>JBEKGT010000127.1:0-6246 GCA_050012655.1 Gemmatimonadales bacterium
CCGCGAGGACGTGCTCGACGGTGTGGACGAGAACCTTCCCATCGCCGAGGGTGGTGCGCCGCTCCACCGCGGTGACGCTCGAGAGTCGCGCCGGGATGGACGGGGCGCCCTCGAGGTCGGTGCGTCGGAAGACGACGCCGGCGCCCGGCTCCGCGCGGGAGAAGGTGAGCGAGGAGATGGCGCCGGTGTGCATGCCGACGCCCTCCAGCGTGGCGCGGCCGCGCACCGACCGCCGCATGGGGCCGCTACTTGCCTGCGGGGCTGTCACGCTCGACGAGCTCCTCGAGTTGGTCCACGATCTTGGTGAGGCGGGCGAGCGCGGCGACGCCGCGCATCGCCTCGCGCACCGGACGCGCCGGATAGCCGAAGTAGCTCGCCCCTGCCGGGACGTCCGCCATGACGCCGCTCTGCGCGCCGATCCGGGCGCCCTTGCCGACGGTGAAGTGGCCCCCGAGGCCGACCTGCCCCGCGAGGATCACGTCATCCTCGACGCGCATCGAGCCGGCCACGCCGACCTGCGCCATCAGCAGGCAGCGCGCGCCGATGCGGCAGTTGTGCCCGACCTGCACGAGGTTGTCCATCTTGGTGCCCGGGCCGATCACCGTATCGTCCACGCTGCCGCGGTCCACGGTGCTGTTGGCACCGATCTCGACGTCGTCGCCGATGATGGCCCGGCCGACGTGGGGAATCCGGACGTGGCCTTCGGGGCCCCGGACGTAGCCGAAGCCGTCCACGGCGATGCGGACCCCGGCGTGGAGGATGACCCGGTTCCCGATGCGGGCGCCCGGGTAGAGCACCACCGACGGATGGAGCGTCGTGTCGTCGCCCACCTCGACCCCAGCCCCGATCACGGAGCCCGCCATGACCGTCACACGGTCGCCGAGGCGGGCGCCGGCGCCGACCACCACGTGCGCGCCGAGGGCGACCTCGGCGCCGAGCACGGCGCCCGGCTCCACCACCGCCGTCGGATGGACGCCGACGAGGCGGGGTGGGGGCGGATACAAGCGCCCCACCAGCTGGAGGAGCGCACGGTGGGGGTCGGGGACGACGATGCGGGTGGCGGGGCCGGGTCGCGCCTCGCGGTGCTCCGCGCGACAGAGGACGGCTCCCGCCTGCGACGCCTGGAACTCGGCGAGGTACTTCCCCGACGCGAGGACGGAGAGGTCCCCGGGCCCCGCACGGTCGAGCGGGGCCACGGCCGCGAGCGGCGTGGCCCCGTCCCCGACCAACTCGCCGCCGACGAGGGCGGCGGCTTCCGCGGCGGTCAGCGGAGCGCTCACGGGCGCGTCCGGCGCCCCGGCCCCGGCTACTGCCGCTGGGTGGACGGCGGCGGCGCCGCCGGCCGCTGGGCCGGACGGGCAGCCGGCCGCGCGGCCGGCCGCTGCGCCGGCGCCTGCTGCGCCGGCGCTGTGATCGGCGGCTGTCCGCCCGGCTGCACCACGCCGGAGTCGCTCACCGCGGGCGCCGGACCGGCGGCGCGCAGCCGCTCGATGACCAGCGGGGAGATATCCAGCGACTGGTCCGCGGTCACCAGCGCGCCCCCCGTGGCGGCGGCGTCGAAGATCATCGCGTAGTTGAACTCCGCGCGGATCCCCTCGATGACCGCGTTGACCCGCCGCATGATCGGCGCCGTGAGCTGCGCCTCCCGCTGCGACGCCTGCTGGTCCAGCTCCGATGCCCGCTGCTGCGCGCGCTGCTGGAGGTTCCGGATCTCCGTCTCGCGCGCCTGGCGCGCCGCCGGCGTCAGCGCCACCGACGTCCGCTGGTACTCCGCCACGGCGGAATCCAGGCGCGTCTGCAGGCCCTGCACCTCGGCGCGGTAGCCGGCCATCTCGCGGGTGAAGAGGGACTCCGCCTCCGCCCGCCCCGGCGTGTTCGCCAGGATGAGCTGCGAGTTGATGAAGGCGAGCCGGAGCGGCGGCTGCGCGGCCGCCGTCGGCTGCTGCGCGTCGAGACGCCCGGCGAGGGCGGCGGCGAACAGGGCGGCGATCGCCAGCCCGGTACGGCGAACCATGGCGTGCTCCTGAATCGAGGGCATTAGAAGAAGTTGCCCACCTTGAAGTGGAGTTTCCAGCCCGGCGCCGGCTGGCCGAGCGCGTTCACCCGGTCGAAGCCGTACGCGTAGTCGAGCCCGAGCGGGCCCATCGGAGTGACGAGCGAGACCCCGAACCCGGCGCCCCGATAGAGGCGCGTGGGATTGTAGGCGCCGGCGCTTGCCCAGACGTTGCCGGCGTCGTAGAAGAACGAGAAGTAGATGGCCTGGCTGATTCGGAACCCGAACTCCGCCGTCGCCGCGAAGTACGACTTGCCGAAGGCCGTCCGCTGGACGGATGTGGTCGACGCGTTCGGGTCGAACCCCTGCGGCGTGATGGAGAACTCGTCGTAGCCGCGGAGCGGGATGCCGTACTGGGTCCCGCCCATCGCATACAGCTGACGGAAGAAGGGACCCGAGTTGCCGACCACGAACCCGCCCTTGGTGGTGAGGCCGAGGACCAGCCGCACGCCGTTCCCCGCCGGCCCGCTCCCACCGATCTGCCCCGCGGGCGCGTACCACCGGCTCTCGAAGTCGTACTTCTGGTAGGTCGCCGAGCCGCCCAGGATGCCGCCGTTGAACTCGCCCCCCACCGTGTACATCGCCCCGCCCGTCGGGAAGGGGAGGTCGATGCGGGTGTCATTCATGAACGAGAGGCCGACCGCGGAGCGCAGGCAGTCGGTGCACTGCAAGACGCCGGTCAGGGTGGCAGCGGTGCCGGAGTAGTGCTCCTGCTCGAGGGTGTACGACGTGAAGATGCGGCTGTAGCGGCTGTGCGGCAGCGGCCAGCCGATCTGCACCGACGCGCCCTTGGTGTACACCTGGCCGAGGTCGGCGATCGTGTACCGCAGCATGGTGTTGTGCACGTTGAACGTGCTCGAGACCCGGCTGCCGAAGACCGACGGGTCGGTGTACGTCAGGCTGAGGTCGTTGATGTTCTTCCCGTACTGCCACTGGATCTGGCCGCGCTTGCCGAGCCCGAAGAGGTTGGGCTCGTCGAGGCCGAGGAACCCGCCGATGCCGGTGCCCTGCCCCACGCTCGCGCCGAAGTTGACGTTTCCGGTGCGCTTCTCCGCCACCTTGAAGACGAGGTCGATGTCCCCCTCGTCCCCCGGATCGCTCACGGGGCGCGTATCGGGGAACGGCAGCGGCTGCTGGAAGAACCCGAGGTTCCCGATGTTCTGGTACGAGCGGAGCACCTTCTCCTGCGAGAAGACGTCGCCCGGGAGGATGACGATCGCCTCGCGGATCACCCGCTCGTGCGTCACGTCGTTCCCGGTGATCTCGATCCGGTGGACGATGGCGGGGCGGCCCTCCTCGATCTGCCAGGTGAGGTCCACCCGCGACTCGGGGAGGGAGTCCCCGGCCTCCACGCGCTGCATGTCCGGGGTGATCTGCGCGTAGATGTACCCCTGGTTCCAGTACCGGGTGCGCAGCTTGGTGAGCGCCCCTTCCCACTTCGTCTGGTCGAACCAGGGGCGCGCGCCCGCCGGGGCGGCGGCCGCGCCGGCCGTGACGGCCCCCGCGGCTCCGCCGAAGGGATTGAGGGCCAGGATCTCGTCGCTGGAGAAGCGTCGGTTCCCCTCGACCCGCACCCGGCCGACCTGGTAGGGCTGCCCCTCGTCCACCGTGATGCGGAGCGTCGCCTTCCCGTTCTCCCGGTCGACGAGCAGGGTATCGTGCACCACCCGGAAGTCGATGAAGCCGCGGCTCCCGTAGAACGCGGGGAGCCCCTGCTCGAGGTCATCGCGCAGCTGGTCGTCGGAGTATTCGCCCTTCTGGAACCACCAGAAGCCCTCGGGGCGGGTCTTCATGTGCGCGACGATCTGCCCGGCGGTGAAGCGCTGGTTCCCCTCCACCTCGACCCGGGCGATGGCGACGCGCCGGCCCTCGGTCACGTCGAAGACGACCCGGACGTGCCCGCTGTCCTGGGGGACGATCGTCGGGCGGACGTCGGCGAGGTAGTACCCCTCGGCCTCGTAGAGGGAATCGATGCGCTGGCGCGCCCGCTCGACGAGCGCCGGGTTCAGGGGCCGGCCGGCGGGCATTTCGACGCGGTCGCGGACCGTGCGGTCGGAGAGCTTCTCGACACCGCGCACGGTGGCCCGCACCAGCAGCGGGCGCTCGCGGACGGTGATGACGAGGATCTCCGCGCCGCCCTCGGCCGCACGGCGTCCGACCTGCACGTCGTCGAACTGGCCTGTGGCGTAGACCGACCGCACGGCCCGCTGCAGGTCGCGGTAGCCGACCTGGGCGTGCAGGGGGAGCGCCGCGGCGTTGAGGACCATCTCGCGGGTGTTGCGGACGACGCCCACGACCTCGACCGAGTCCACGATCGGGGCCGGCCGGACCGGCGCCTGCGCGCCTGCCGGGGCCGGCTGGATCGGCACCTGCGCGGCCGCGGGGGCCGGCCGGAGCGCGAGGGCCCCGGCGGCGGCGAGCAGGGCGGCGAAGGCCGGGATGCGCACCCTGGCGCTCCTACGCCTTCGAGGGGGCCGGAGTGCGGAAGGCGAGGTGCTCCCCATCGGGGGCCACGTCCACCTCGATCTCGTCCCCCTTGCCGAAGTCGCCGACCAGGATGCGCTCCGAGAGGGGGTCCTCGACGAAGCGCTGAATCGCGCGCTTCAGCGGCCGGGCGCCGTAGTGCTCGTCGTACCCGTGCCGCACCAGCAAGTCGGTCGCCGCCTCCGTCATGCGGATGGTGATCTCCTCGTCCGAGAGCCGCTCCTCGAGCTCCCGCAGCACGATGGCCACGATCTGCCGGATGTGCTCGCGCGAGAGCGGGTGGAAGACGATGACCTCGTCGAGCCGGTTCAGGAACTCGGGGTTGAAGACCTTGTTGATCTCGTCCTTGACCTTCTCCGCCATCTTCTCGAACGACCCCTGCGTGGTCGACGACGAGAAGCCGAGGGGGGCGCCCTGGGCGATGTCGCGCGCGCCGACGTTCGAGGTCATGATGACGACCGTGTTCTTGAAGTCGATCACCCGGCCGTAGTTGTCGGTCAGCCGGCCCTCGTCCAGCACCTGGAGGAGGATGTTGAAGACGTCGGGGTGCGCCTTCTCGATCTCGTCGAGGAGGACCACGGAGTAGGGCTTGCGCCGAACGGCCTTGGTGAGAGCGCCCGAGTCCTCGTAGCCCACGTAGCCCGGGGGCGCACCGATCAGCCGCGAGACGCTGAACTTCTCCATGTACTCCGACATGTCCACGCGGATGAGCGCCTGCGGGTCGGCGAAGAGGAACCGCGCCAGCGCGCGCGCCAGCTCCGTCTTCCCCACGCCCGTCGGGCCGCTGAAGACGAAGCACCCGATCGGCCGGCGAGGGTCCTTGAGGCCCGCCCGCGAGCGCCGGATGGCGCGCGAGATGGCCTGGATCGCCTCGTCCTGCCCGACCACCTGCTTATGCAGCTCGTCCTCCATCCGCAGCAGGCGCGACGACTCGGCCTCCTGCAAGCGGGTGACGGGGATGCCCGTCCAGCGCGAGACGATGAACGCGATCTCCTCCTCGTTCACCACCGGGCGCTTGGTCTGGCGCTCGCGCTCCCACGCCTCCTGCCGCGCGAGGATCTCCCCCTGCACCTCCCGCTCCTGGTCCCGCAGGCTCGCGGCGCGCTCGAAATTCTGGTCGCGGACCGCCGCCTCCTTCTCGCGGTTGATCGCCTCCAGTCGCCCCTTCAGCTCCGACACCTCGGGGGGCGGCACCTGCGCGCCGATTCGCGCCCGCGCCCCCGCCTCGTCGATCACGTCGATCGCCTTGTCGGGGAGGAACCGGTCGGTGATGTACCGCTCGGAGAGGCGCGCCGCCGCCTCCAGCGCATCGTCGGGGATGACGATGCGGTGGTGGTCCTCGTAGCGCTTGCGCAGGCCCTTGAGGATGTCGATCGTCTCATGCACCGAGGGCGGCTCGACGATGACCGTCTGGAAGCGCCGCTCGAGCGCGCCGTCCTTCTCGATGTACTTCCGGTACTCGTTGAGCGTCGAGGCGCCCACGCACTGCAGCTCGCCCCGCGCTAGCGCCGGCTTCAGCATGTTCGAGGCGTCGATCGCCCCCTCGGCGGCCCCGGCGCCCACCAGGGTGTGCAGCTCGTCGATGAACAGGATCACGTTCTTGCTCTGCGCGATCTCGTTCATCACCGCCTTGAGGCGCTCCTCGAACTGGCCCCGGTACTTCGTCCCGGCGATCACCGCCGCCATGTCGAGCGCGAGGACCCGATGCT
>JBEKGT010000128.1:0-6190 GCA_050012655.1 Gemmatimonadales bacterium
CCGCGAGGCCGAGCGCCGCCGCGATGAGGACCACGCCGAGGCCGACGAGGAGCCCGCGCGCCGAGATCTGGCCGAGCCAGATCGCCGCGCCGCCGTCCGCCAGCAGCACCACGAACGCCACGACGAACGTGGCGCGTCCGCGCTCGCGGAGCGTCACCGGACCGCCCGCCGGCGGCGCGGCAACACCACCAGCGCGGCGCCGTCCGGCACCCCGGCCGCGTCGAGGCGCTCGCTGTCGCCCACCACGCCACCGCCGAACTTCAGCTCGTAGAGCACCTCGTGCCGCGGGTCGATGCCCGCGCCGAGCAGCGCGCGCTGCTTCACCTCCAGCGCGGCCGCGCCCGCGGGCACGCGCACGGCGACGGTCCGCCAGACATCGCTCACCGTGACGCGGAGGGTCAGCGCCGCCGGCGCCACGGCGCTCACGCCGCCCCCGCGGAGGCGCGGCCGCCGCCCGGCAGCGTGGAGAAGAACCGCCGCACCTGCTGGTCGAAGAGGAAGGTCGAGCCGCGCACCGCGCTCCCCTCCGGCGCCGGCACCGCCGCGATCACCAGCTCCTCCCCACCCTGCCCGCGCAGCACTACGTGACGCGGCGATTCGCTCTCCACGAACGCGCCCGTGGCCGGCACCCGGCGGAGGAAGAACTCCTTCGCCCGGCGCACCACCTCCTCCGGCGCCAGCGCGGTCACGGTCTCGTAGGTCATCGGCGGCTCCGACCCTGCGGGTGATGTCGGCGTGCCTGAGAGTTAGCAGCCCGCGGCGGCGGGTTCAACGCGGAGCGGCCCGCGCCGCGTGCCGGCCGACGGTCGGCCGGCGCACGAGGTCCCGCGCCCCCGGCTTCCTCCGCGCCACCAGGAGGAGGTCGCCGGCGGGCGCGGGCGCCACGCCGTCCACCGTCACGAAGAGCACGTCCGGCAGCGCCGCGGGCAGCGGGACCGTCCACCCCCGCCCGTGCCACTGGAACGGACACGTGCCCCCCGCCAGCGCCGCCCACTCCTTCTGCGGCAGCACGACCTCAAGGAAGACGTCGTCCTCCACCTTCCAGACGCCCTCGCCCAGCACCTCGCCGTCCCGGTAGAAGAGTGGCGGGAAGGGCTCGCCGTCGTGCCGCGCGTAGTTCTCCTCGGCCGCGTCGTCGAGCCGTTCGAGCTCCGGCACGCGGGCGCGCCACTCCAGGTGGTGACGGACCTCGTGCGCCAGCGTCTCGAACGCCTCCTCCCGCCAGTCGAAGTCGGGGTTCTCGCGCGAGAGCGCGGCGAAGGAGCCATAGTGCAGCACCACCGTCGAGCGGATGCCGGCGTCCTCCTCCCCCGGCGTGCCGAACTCGTGCGGGAGGCACTCGCCGAGCGTGTAGACGCCCTCGCGCAGGGGGTGCGGCACCGTCTTCCCCGTCACGGCGATCTCGAGGATCCCTGCGGTGAAGGAGGGAGGCACCTCCGCGGCCATCCGGCGCACCATCGCCTCGAAGTCCCTGCGGCGCACCGACGCCTCAGGCCAGCCCCGTCTCGCACGAAGCGGCGAGGGAGCCGAAGTCCAGCGGGCGGCCAAGCACCTCGGCCGCAAGCGCTGCGGCGTCGTCGCGCTGGCCGCGGGCCATCAGCGCGGCCACGAAGGGCCCCGCGCGGGGGTTCCGGAACCAATCCTCGTCGAATCGCTCCGTGAGAAGCGCGGCGAGCCCCGCCTCGAGCTGCCACGCCCGGAGGTAGCGCGCGGCGTAGAAGCCGTCGTCGAGGTCGACGAGGTAGTCCTCGGGCGCGTAGCGGAACTGCGTCGCCGCCGTCAGCGTCTCCGCGTACCGGCCGGCCCCGGCCTCGAGGCGCGGGGCGCGGAACAGCTCCAACTCGTAGCGGAGCTTCGCCGCGTACCGGCGCACCACCGCCAGCTTCGCGAAGGCCTGGTCGCGCTCGAAGGCGCGCAACCGCTCGCCGCGCAGCGGCCCGTAGCGGCGAAGCCACGCCGGCGACGTCGTCTGGTGCTCGAAGAGCATCGCGAAGCCCTCGGTGACGGAGTTGTCGCCGAGCCAGCGGTGCTCGAACGGGAGGGATGCACCGGTGTGGGAGTAGTGCAGCGCGTGGCCGAGCTCGTGCCAGAAGGCGCCGTAGTCGCTCGCACCGCCGAACGGCCGGATGACGAGGTACACCTCGTCGGGGACGCGCACCGGGGCGCAGAAGGCGCGCGGCCGCTTGCGCTCCCGCTCCGCGGTGTCGTAACGGATGCGCCCGCCGGCCTCGGCGTCGAGCCCCATCTCCGCGACCTGGCGACGCGCGGTCGGCACCAGGGCCTCCGAGGGGAAGGCGTCGTCGAAGTCCGCGCTCCGGAACAGGAACACCGCGTCGGCGCGCTCCGCCTCGCCGGGCCGCAACCGCAGGCGGCGGCGGAGGCGCTCCCCGAGCATCTCGCGATAGAGGTCCGCCGTGCGTGCGAGGAACCCGTCGCACGCCACGGCGAGGGCGTCGAGGTCGATCCCCGCAAGGGCGCCACGCGCCGTCACCACGTCGCCGAGGCCGAGTCCAGCGATCACCTCCCGCTCTCGGGCCAGCCGCTCGGCCCGCAGCGCCGTCGGCTCCGCGAGCACCGCGCGGCGCGCGGCGTCCAGCGCCAGCCGCCGCCTCCGCTCCGCCGCGTTCGCGATCTCCACCGCCACCCGCTGGTATGGCAGCGCCGTGCCGTCGGGGAGCGTCACCCGCGCGGCCGCCTCCCAGGCGTGGAGCCGGTCCTCCAGCGCCGCCGCCGCCCTCCCCACCCGGTTGTCCACCACCCACGCGTACAGCGCCGGCACTGCACGGGCCGCATCGGCCGCCTCGTCCCCGGCGAGGTCGGCGTACCGCTCGAAGATCTCCTCGAAATGCGCCTCGGCCGCGAACCCCGCCCCCGTGACGTAGCTCTCGCGGCCAAGTTCCTGATGGAGCCGCTCCCCCCGCGCGCGCAGCCCCTCGGGCGTCACGGCGCTACGCGCTCCGCGAGCCAGGCCGCCACCGCGTCGGCGCTGACGCGGTCCTGCACCAGCGTGTCCCGGTGCCGGACGGTGACGGTCCCGTCCTGCACGCTCTGGCCGTCCACCGTGATGGCGAACGGGGTCCCCGCCTCATCCTGTCTCCGGTACCTTCGGCCGATGGACCCGCCGTCGTCGAAGAAGACGGTGAGCCGGCCCCGCAGGTCGTCGTGGATCCGCTTCGCCATCTCCGGCATCCCCTCACGGTTCACTAGCGGGAGGACCGCCGCCTTGATCGGCGCCAGCGACGGCGCGAGCCGCAGCACCACCCGCGTCTCCCCCTCCACCTGCTCCTCGTGGTACGCGTCGCACAGCACTGCCAGCATGGTGCGGTCGGCGCCCACCGAGGTTTCGACCACGTAGGGGAGGTAGCGCTCGTTCCGCTCCTGGTCGAAGTACTCGAGCTTCTTCCCCGACGCCTGCTGGTGCCGGGAGAGGTCGAAGTCGGTGCGGTCGTGGATCCCCTCGAACTCGTTCCAGCCGAACGGGAACTCGTACTCGATGTCGTACGCCGCCTTGGCGTAGTGCGCCAGCTCGTCGGGACCATGCTGGTGGAAGCGCATCCGCTCGGGGCGGATGCCGAGCCCCACCTGCCACGCCATCCGCTCGTGGCGCCAGAACTCGAACCACTCGTCGTCCGTCCCGGGCCGCACGAAGAACTGCATCTCCATCTGCTCGAACTCGCGGGTCCGGAAGATGAAGTTCCCCGGGGTGATCTCGTTGCGGAACGCCTTCCCGATCTGCGCGATGCCGAATGGGATCTTCTGGCGCGACGCCTGGAGGACGTTGAGGTAGTTGACGTAGATCCCCTGCGCCGTCTCAGGACGCAGGTAGACGACGGCCGCGTCCTCCTCGACCGGCCCCATGAACGTCTTGAACATCAGATTGAACAGCCGCGGAGCCGTCAGCGTGCCACGGCTCCCGCACACCGGGCACTGCGCGTCGGGCTGGCCGGGGGTCCCCTTGATCCGCGGGTCGTCGCCGCGGAAGCGCTGCTTGCACTGCTTGCAGTCCACCAGCGGGTCGCTGAACCCCGCCACGTGGCCGGAGGCCTCCCACACGCGCGGGTGCATGAGGATGCCGGCATCGAGTCCCTCGATGTCGTCCCGGGCGTGGACCATCGCCCGCCACCAGCGGTCCTTGAGGTTCTTCTTGAGCTCCACTCCGAGCGGCCCGTAGTCCCACACCGAGCCCAGCCCTCCGTAGATCTCCGACGACTGGAAGATGAAGCCGCGCCGCTTGCACAGCGACACGAGCTTGTCCATGCGAGTGGTGTCCGCCATTTGGCCTGTGGTGACGAGAGATGTGCCGACGCTGCGTGGCGCGGAAACTAGTGGAATCGCCTCCTGCCGGGCAAGCAGCGGGCTCGGCGGCCCGGCCGCCCGCCCATCCCGGGTCCGCCCGTCCCGCGGGGCGAGGGCGGTCCCCGCAAGCCGTTCGCCTCCCGACGCTTGCCCGCGATGACCGCGGTTCATACGTTAGGGAGATGCCCCGGACCCCCTCGGCCGAGAGGCCCTCCGCCCGCCCCGACGTAGCCCTGCGCCGCGTCGGGTCCGAGTGGGTGCTCTATGACGCCGCGGGGGACCGCGCCCACGTCCTCAACGCTACTGCCGCCGCCGTCTGGGCCTTCTGCGACGGCGGTCACGACCCCGCCGCGATGGCTGAGTCCATCGCGCAAGACATCCCGTCTGCGGAGCCCGCCGCGATCCGCCGGGACATCGAGAGCGTGCTGCGCCGTTTCGCGGCCGAAGGGCTGCTGCGATAGGCGCCGCGCGACGGGTCTCGCTCCCGCCGCACGTCGTCGAGTTCGCGACCGACGACGACCTCGCCGCCCCCGCCATCGCCACCCTGTACCACGCCGCCACCACCTCAGACGCCACCCCGACCCTGCGCTACCGCCTGCGGCGCACGGGCCCCGACGATTGGACCGCGCTGAGCCCCGCACGCCCTCCCTTCGGCCCCGCCACTCTCGGCGATGCCTGGGCCTTCCTGGAGTGGCGCGCCATCGAGGACGTCCTCAACGATCCCGGCCCCGACACCCTGTTCGTCCACGCCGCCGGCGTGCGCGTCGCCGGCCGCCTGTTCCTCTTCGTCGGCCCCTCGGGAAGCGGCAAGTCCACCCTGACCGCCCTGCTGCTGGCACGCGGCAACCGGATGCTCGGCGATGACGTGTTGCGATTCTCGCCACAATCCGCATCATTCGAGTCCGTTCCGCGTTCGCTCAAACTCGATGCCAAGACCTTGCCATTGATACACTTACAATATTACGAGTGGCAATTCGCTGAACGGGGAATATTTCTTGCTGCTGGCACTACATATGTGAGCCCTGTAGCACTTTGCACAGAGTGGGAGTCCGAGCCAGGGCGGCCGTGGGCGGTGGTGGTGCTCGATGGTGCGCCGCACGAGGGGCCTTCGGGCTTGGAGCGACGTGGTGAGGGGGAGGCAGCGGTGCGGCTGATCCGGAGCGTGCTCGGGGCGGCCCACGAGGCCGTCGGCGGCTCGCTCGAGGGGGCGCGGCTCCGGCTGCTGGAGAGTTTTGGCGACGCGGTGGCCTATCAGGCCAGGGGGGGCGACCCCGCCGCGCTGGCCGACCTGATCGAGAAGGAGGCACGGGCATGAGCGCTGACAGGCGCCGGGAGCGGACCGACCTCGGCGGGATGACCCGCCGGGAGTTGGTGTCGGCGCTGGCGCGCTGGACGGTGCCCACCGTGCTCACGCTTTCGTTGGGGGCGCGCTCGGCGTACGCGGCGGCGTCGTGCCCGCCATGCACGAAGAAGACGAGCGGCGTGTGCCGGGCGTGCACGGTGAGCCAGATCCTGAACTGCCAGTGCGAGCCGTGCCTCGGGGCGCCGTACTGCCCCAATGGGCCTCGCACGGCGGCGTTCCGCCCCGCGCCCAGCACGTCGCTGAACGGCAGCCTGAACGGTCCGGCCCCGGCCGGGGACAGGGCGTTGGAAACGTACCTGCGGCAGCGGGCGAACAGGCTGGACCAGAGCCCGCTGCTGCCGGGCTTCGGCACGCGCGCCGATTCGATGGCGCGGGGACCCTTCGGGCGGACGCTGTTCGCGCCCGACCGGCGCCCCAGCGCTCCCCGCGGCCTATACGACCGGCTGCGGCCGTTCGACGGGAGGAGATGACCCTGAGCCCCTACGGCAAGGGACGTTACGGCAGGATCGGCGGCGAGAGCCAGCTGCATCT
>JBEKGT010000129.1:0-6129 GCA_050012655.1 Gemmatimonadales bacterium
AGATCGAGGTCGTGAAGCAGGAGTTCGTGCGCACCCTCGCCGGCATGTACCACGACCGCCTCGACTACCCGGAGGACGCCGGCGGGATCACCGCCGACTGGGAGATCGACCGCCACGCTTGAGGTGACCGTCTCCTCGGCCGTGCGGCGGTGCCCGCTCTCCCCCGCGGCCGCCGCCGCCCTCGCCCGGCGGGTCCTCGCCGCGGAGCGGGTGCGGGATGCCGTGCTGTCGGTGACTTTCGTCGGCCGCCGCCGCATCCGTTCCCTCAACCGCCGGTTCCTCGGCTGCGACCGCGAGACCGATGTCATCGCGTTCGCCCTCCCCGGCGCGCCCGGCCCGCTCGTCGGCGACGTCTACTGCGCCCCCGAGGTCGCGGCGCGCGCGGCGCGGCGCTTCGGGGTGACGCCGAAGGAGGAGCTGCGTCGCCTCGTCGTGCACGGGGTGCTCCACGTCCTCGGCCACGACCACCCGGCCGGGGAGTCCCGCACCACCAGCGCGATGTGGCGGCGCCAAGAGCGCCTGCTGCGCGGCGCGGGAGCGGCACGGTGAGCGCCGCCCCGTTCGCCCTCCCCGGTGCGGTGGTGGCGCTCGCGTGGGCGGCGCTCCTCGCCGTGGCGGAGGGCGCTCTCGCCGCCCAGCCGAAGCTTATGGAGCTCGCGCTCGCCGGCGGCTACGCCGAGAAGCCGGAGCGCTTCCGCCGCGCCCTCGCGCTGTGGCGCATCACCCTCCTCGCCCTCGCGGCGATGGGCGCCTCCGAGCTGCTCCACTGGTGGACCGCGCCGTGGTGGCGCGCGCTCCCCGCGATGGCGGGAACGGTCGCTGCGCTCGCGCTCTGCGCCGATCTCCTTCCCCGGGCCGTCGGCCTCTGGCTCGCGGGCCGGATCGGTGTGACCGCGGTGCGCTGGACCGCCGGCTCCCTGACGCTCCTCCGGCCACTCTTCGCCGCCGCCGGGGTGGTGGACCGCGCTCTGGCGCGGCTCTTCGGCGTCGCGGCGTCCCAGCGCGAGAAGGTGGAACCGGCCCAGCGAGAGATGCTCCTCGGCGTCTTCGCCCTCGCCGACACGATGGTCACCGAGGTGATGACGCCGCGCGTGGACCTGGTGGGCGTGGACGTCGCCCTGCCGTTCGAGGCCGCCGTGAAGGCCGTGGCCACCGCCGAGTATTCGCGCCTCCCCGCGTACGACGGCGACCTCGACCACATCGTCGGCGTCCTGCACGCCAAGGACCTCCTCCCCGTGCTCTTCGCGCCCGCGCCGGCGGACACCGCGTGGCGCGCGCTCCTGCGCCCGGCGGACATCGTCCCCGAGACGAAGACCCTCGATGCCCAGCTGCGGGACTTCCAGCGGGGACCCGCCAATCTGGTGGTGGTCGTGGACGAGTTCGGCGGCACCGCCGGCATCGTGACCATGGAGGACGTGCTGGAGGAGGTCGTCGGCGAGATCCGCGACGAGTACGACGCCGCTCCCGAGCCCACCGTACGCACCGAGGCGCCGGGCGTGTTCGTGGCGGATGGGCGCGTCCCCCTGGACGATCTCTCCGCCGCGCTCGGCGCCCCCTTCGCGCGCGACGACGTGCAGACCGCGGGCGGTCTGGTGGTCGCGGAGCTGGGCCACGTGCCCGAGAAGGGCGACGCCGTCCAGCTCCACGGCTACCGGGTGACGGTGGAGCAGGTCACGCGGCGCACCGTGTCGCGCCTACGGTTCGAGCGGCACCCCGAGGCCGGCCCGGGGGCGGCGCCGTGAGCGACCTCGTCATCCTCCTCGGCGTGCTGCTCGCGGCCTTCGGCGCCACGGCGTCGGTGGCCGTCGTCGCCGCGAGCCGCCTCGAGCTGACCCGCTGGGTCGCACGCCGGCTGCGGGGCGCCGAGAGCGCCGCGACCCTCCTCTCCCGCCCCGGCGACCTCGCCTCCGCGGCGAACGCGCTCGTGGCGCTCGGAGTGACGCTCGCCGGCGTGGCGACGCCCTGGGCTCTGGGCACCTGGGGGCCCGAGGTCACGCTCGGCGTCGAGCTGCTGGCCGGCCTGCCCCTCCTCGGCCTCACCGCCTACTTCCTTCCCCGCGCAGTGGGCCGCCGCTGGCCCGAGCGCATCGTGCGCGCCGTCGTCCCCCGCCTGCGCCCCGCGGCGGGGGTGTTCGGGCGCATCGTGCGCGGACGCCTGGCCACCGAGCGCGCCGACATCGAGCCCCTCTTCCACGACGCGGCCAGCGCCGGCCTGGCGCGCGAGGACGAGCTGGAGATCATCACCGGCGTGATGGCCTTTGCGCACCGCACCGTCCGCGAGGCGATGACGCCGCGCACCGCCATCGTCGCCGCGCCCGAGGGGGCGCCCACCGCGGAGCTGGCCCGCCTCCTCACGATGTCGGGGTACACCCGGCTCCCCCTCTACCGCGGCTCCCTCGACGAGATCGTGGGGATGGTCCACGGCTTCGACGTCATCAAGGCGGGGCCCGGCGGCGCGGTCCGGGTGCGCCCCGTCGCCCAGGTTCCCGCCACCCGCCGCTGCGCCGACACCCTCCTCGACCTGCGCCGCGAGGGCCGCCACCTCGCCGTGGTCCTCGACGAGTTCGGCGGGACGGCCGGCATCGTCACCTTGGAGGACCTGCTCGAGGAACTGGTCGGCGAGATCTTCGACGAAGGCGACGAGCCCGCTCGGACGAGCGGCACTCCGGATCGGGCACTCCTGGTGGTGGACGCGTCCCACCCCCTCGCCATGGCGGCCGAGCGCTTCGGTGTGGTGCTCGACGCGCCGGCGCGCGTCGCGACCGTCGGCGGCTACCTGGCGTGGGCCGCCGGGCGCATCCCCCAGCCGGGGGAGCGCATCACGACAGGCGGACTCGAGTTCGACGTCCTCGAGGGGACCCCGACGCGCCTCATCAAGCTGGTGGTAAGGCCAGCGGCCGCCACGGTCCGTGCGGCGGATCCCTCCGCCAAGAGGCCCGCGTGACGGCCTGGCCGCGCATCTGCTGGAGCACTGCATCAGGCTTGACCTATCTCCACGTCCTGACTCAATTTAGGCAGTGACTCCCGCAGCCGTTCTGGACGGACTCCGCGACCGGAAGCCCGCGGCGCTGGCGCGCGCCATCTCCCTCGGGGAGAACGGCGCGGCAGGCTTCGAGTCCATCCTGGAGGCTCTCCACGGCCACCTCGGCAGGGCGCGGCGCATCGGGATCACCGGACCGCCCGGGGCCGGCAAGAGCACCCTCGTCGAGCGGCTGACCCAGGAGTTCCGCCAGGCGGGACTGAGCGTCGGCGTCCTCGCCGTGGACCCGTCGAGCCCCTTCACGGGAGGCGCGCTCCTCGGCGACCGGATCCGGATGGAGCGCCAGTCCCTCGACGCCGGCGTCTTCATCCGCTCCATGGCCTCGCGCGGCTCCCTCGGCGGGATGGCGACCACGACCGGCGAAGTCGCGGACGTGATGGACGCCTATGGGTTCGACCGAATTTTGATAGAAACAGTCGGAGTTGGTCAGTCGGAGCTGGACGTGATCCGCGTAGCGGACACGACGGTGGTGGTGCTGGTGCCCGAGTCGGGGGACGGCATCCAGGTGATGAAGGCGGGGCTGATGGAGATCGCCGACGTCTTCGTGGTGAACAAGGCGGACCGGCCCGGTGCCGACCGGCTGCGGCAGGAGCTGGAAGTGGCGCTCGGCGTGCGGACGGGGAGCGCGTACCGGCACATCCCTTCGCATCACGGAGCGGAGATCGGCAAGGACAGGGGCCAGACGCCAAGTCGCCAAGGGGTGACAGCGAAGGCGGCTGCGGCGTGGGAGCCGCCGGTGGTGGCGACAGTCGCATCGCAGGGGACGGGGGTGAGGGACCTGGTGGCGACGCTCGATCGGCACTTCGCCACGCTCGCGGACGGGGGCGAGATGGAGCTCCGGCGCGCGCGGCGGCTGGAGCAGCGGACCCGTGAGGTGGTGGAACGGGCGCTGCGGCGGTGGATGTGGTCGCCGGAGGGACCGAAGCTGGTGCTCGACGCGGCGCTGGCCGACGTCGCGGCCGGCCACGCGAGCCCGTATGGCGCGGCGGAGCGCATCGTGCGGACCCTGACCCGGAGCGACGGCCGATGACCGAGTTCCAGACCGACGGCGCGGTGCTGCACCTGGCCCAGCGGCTGGCGGCGCGCGAGCAGGAGTTGGAGGTGCTCCGCGCGGAGCTGGCGGCGTGGCGCGAACGGTTCGCAGCGGGCGCGATGCGCGACACCGGGTTCGCGACGGGCTCCTCGCGGGGGGTGGAGCCGGTGTATACGCCGCTCGACACCGTCGACCTCGACTACCGGGAGGCGCTGGGCCTGCCGGGGAGCTACCCCTTCACCCGCGGGGTCCACACGACCGGCTACCGCGGCCGGCTGTGGACGGTGCGGCAGTTCTCGGGCTTCGGGACGGCGCAGGAGACCAACGCGCGCTACAAGTTCCTCCTCGAGCGCGGACAGACGGGCCTCTCGGTGGCGTTCGACTTCCCGACGCTGATGGGGTACGACTCCGACCATCCGCGGTCGCTGGGCGAAGTGGGGAAGTGCGGCGTGGCGATCTCGAGCCTGGCCGACATGGAGACGCTGTTCGACGGGATCCCCCTGGACCGCGTCTCGACCTCGATGACGATCAACGGGCCGGCGGCCATCCTCTTCTGCTTCTACGTGGCCGCGGCGGAGAAGCAGGGGGTGTCGAGCGAGAAGCTGCGCGGGACGGTGCAGAACGACATCCTCAAGGAGTACATGGCGCAGCATGCCTGGGTGTTCCCGGTCGAGCCGGCGCTGAAGATCATCGTGGATCTGTTCGAGTGGGGCGCGACGCACGCGCCGCAGTGGAATACCATCTCCATCTCGGGCTACCACATCCGCGAGGCGGGGGCGACGGCGGCGCAGGAGCTGGCCTTCACGCTGGCGAACGGCTTCACCTATGTGGAGCGGGGGCTGGCCCGCGGCCTCGACCTGGAGGCGTTCGCGCCGCGGCTCTCCTTCTTCTGGGACATCCACAACGACTTCTTCGAGGAGGTCGCGAAGCTGCGGGCCGCGCGGCGCGTCTGGGCGCGGCACCTGAAGGAGCGGTTCGGCGCCGCGTCGGACCGGGCGATGATGCTGCGCTTCCACTCCCAGACCGCGGGGGTGTCGCTCACGGCCCAGCAGCCGATGAACAATGTGGTGCGAGTCGCGTACCAGGCGCTGGCGGCGGTGCTGGGGGGGACGCAGTCGCTGCACACCAACTCGATGGACGAGACCCTGGCCCTGCCGACGGAGGGCGCGGTCCAGCTGGCGCTGCGCACCCAGCAGATCCTCGCCCACGAGACGGGGGTGCCCAACGTCAGCGACCCGCTGGGGGGGAGCTACTACGTCGAGGCGCTGACCGATCAGCTGGAGCGCGACGCCGAGGAGCTGTTCGGGGAGATCGCCCGGATCGGCGGCGTGGTGAAGGGGATCGAGCACGGGTGGTTCCAGCGGCAGATCGCGCAGTCGGCGGCGCGCCACCAGCACGAGGTGGAGCAGCGGCGCCGGACCATCGTGGGCGTGAACGACTTCGTGGTGGACGAGCCGGAGGTGCCGATCCCCCTTCTCAAGGTGGGCGAGGAGGCGGAGCGGGAGCAGTGCCGCCGGATGGCCGCGATGCGGGCCAGGCGCGACGGTGCGCTCGCCGGCCGGCGGCTCGCCGAACTGACCGCAGCGGCCCGGGACGGCCGCAACGTGATCCCGCCGATGCTGGACTGCGCGCGGGCCTATTGCACCCTGTACGAGATCCGAGAGGCGCTGGAACGTGTCTATGGCGCGTACCGTGAGCCGGTCTTCTTCTGAGCGCACCGACGTCGTCGCCGCGCTCCGTGAGCTGCTGGCCTTGGGTGACCGGGCCGGCTGGGTCGTCTCCTGCTACCAGAAGCTCGAGCCGGGGGACCGCTCGGGCGAGAAGTACCGCATCAAGCTGAAGAACCGGCTCCGTGCGGCGGCGGAGCGGCTCGACATCCTCGGCTACTCCCACGACGAGCGGGAAGGGATCCGCGGCGCGCTGGAGCGCATCGAGGACTTCTTCGGCCATCCGACGAACCTCGAGGGGAGCCGCGGGCTCGCCCTGTTCGTGGCGCCGAGGCTCTTCCGCGTCGTGCCCCTCCCGTGGGTGCTGCGTAGCCGCGTCCTGGTGGACC
>JBEKGT010000130.1:0-6099 GCA_050012655.1 Gemmatimonadales bacterium
TCGCCGTAGGTGACGCGCCGGTCGCGGTGGCCGGTGACGAAGACGACGCCATTCTCCACCGAGAGCTGGTCGCGCGGCACGCCGAGCCGCTGCGCGCCGAGGTCGGTGAGGATGAGGCGCGCCTGCGCCGCCGCCGCGCGCACCGCCGGCCCGAAGAACCGCGTCGTCATCGAGCCCCAGGTGCCGGCGTCCCACGGGCACGAGGCGGTGTCCCCCATGACGGCGTGCACCGACTCGAGTGCCACGCCGAGGTCCTCGGCCGCCATCTGGGAGAGGGAGGTCATCACTCCCTGGCCCATCTCGATCTTGCCGGAGAAGAGGGTGACCTGCCCATCCTCCGCGATGTGGAGGTAGGCGTTGACATCGGTGGGGTAAGCGCGCTGCTCCTCGAGGACCTCGCTCGCGCCCGCGAATCCCGGAGGGAGACTGACGAGGACGAGGATGCCGCCCCCCAGCGCCTTCACGAAGTCGCGCCGGGGCATCCCCGCCGCGCGCGCGCCCGGTGCCGCCCTCGACGCGTCACTCATGACGGCCTCCACGGTGCCCCGAGACCGCTTCGATCGCCGCGACGATCCGCTGGTGCGCACCGCAGCGGCAGAGGTGGCCCTCCATCCCCTGCACGATCTGCTCGCGCGTGGGATGCGGGTTCGCGGCCAGGAGCGCGCGGGCGCCGAGGATCATCCCCGGTGTGCAGTAGCCGCACTGGAAGCCGCCCTCGTCGTGGAACGCCTGCTGGAGCGGGTCGAGGCGCCCGCCCTGGGCGAGCCCCTCGATGGTCGTGATCTCCTTCCCCTGCACGGAGGCGAGGTCGGTCTGGCAGGAGCGCACCGCGCGGCCATCCACGAGCACCGTGCACGAACCGCACAGCCCGATCCCGCAGCCGTACTTGGTGCCCGTCAGCTCGAGATCGGTGCGGAGGACCCACAGGAGCATGCGCGTGCCGTCGGTCTCCAGCGACACGGGACGTCCGTTGAGACGGAAGCGGATGGAGTCGGTCATGCCATTAGGTGTAGGGGGGGAGACTAAGGTGTCAAGAGCAGGGGGAGGGGCAGGGAAGGCGTCCCGCGCCAAGTGCCTGTCCAGTCTTCGGTTATGGTCTGCGCCGGCCGTCCGTACGCTGGCCCCCCCCCACTCGGTGGCCTGGGTCACTTCCACATCCGGCCCATCCGGCTAATTTGCGAGTGTTCTACTCCTCATTCCCAGGCGAAGCGTGACGCGCTCATCTCCTCTCCGAACTCTCGGTGTCGTGGCCGCCCTGTTGCTCGCCAGCTGCTTCGGCGACTCGACAGGGCCGCGCGCGTTGCGCCGCGCGCAGTTCGCCATCGCTCCGCTGTTCGACGCGCGCGCCCTCGACGCCGCGGGGGCCGCCGCGCAGTCGCCCGCGCCCGTCCGCCACGCGCAGGCCGTAAGGGCGCCGTCCGCGTGGAGTGCCTGAACGCACGAAGGCCGGGGTCGTCGCCCCGGCCTTTCGCTTGACGGTCGGCCTGCCCACCCGTCAATTCGCGCGACAAGACGTCTAATCAGACGAGTCGGGCCGCCGGAATCCGTACGCAGGCCGGGCGGCCACGCTCTGTGGTCGTCCCCGTAGCGGCACCGGACCAGCAGGCCGGGAGGAGGCATGCCGAAGGACCCTGCCAGGGAGAGAGCCGAACAGCTGCTGGAGATCGCGGACGTCCGGATCGACGGCGACCGGCCGTGGGACATCCGCGTCCACGACGAGCGGTTCTTCGCGCGGGTGATGGCGGAGGGCGCCCTGGGCCTCGGCGAGGCGTACATGGACGGGTGGTGGGACTGTGAGCGGCTCGACGAGTTCATCCACCTGGCGATGAGCGCCGACCTGGAGATGCGCATCGAACCCTGGAAGGACGCGCTGCGCGTGCTCGGGTCGAGGCTCCTGAACCGGCAGCGGCGCGCCCGCGCCTTCGATATCGGGCGGCGGCACTACGACATCGGCAACGACCTGTTCAGCCGGATGCTCGACGCGCGGATGATCTATAGCTGCGGCTACTGGAAGGACGCGACGACGCTCGACGAGGCGCAGGAGGCGAAGCTCGACCTGGTGTGCCGGAAGCTCGGCTTGAGGCCCGGGATGCGCGTGCTCGACATCGGCTGCGGGTGGGGTGGAGCGTCGCGCTTCGCGGCGGAACGCTATGGCGTCTCGGTGGTCGGCATCACCGTTTCCGCGGAGCAGGTGGCGCACGCCCGGCGGCTCTGCCACGGGCTCGACGTCGAGATCCGCCTGCAGGACTACCGCGACCTCGAGGGCACGTTCGACCGCGCGCTCTCCATCGGGATGTTCGAGCACGTTGGCTACAAGAACTACCGCACCTTCATGCGCGTCGTCCGCCGCCACCTCGCGGAGGACGGGCTCTTCCTGCTGCACACTATCGGCTCCAACCACTCGGTGCGGAAGAACGACCCGTGGACCGAGCGGTACATCTTCCCCAACTCGATGCTGCCGTCGGCCGCGCAGATCGGCGCGGCGCTCGAGGGGACGTTCGTGCTGGAGGATTGGCACGGCTTCGGGCCGGACTACGACCGGACGCTGATGGCGTGGCACGCCAACGTCGAGCGGTACTGGCCCGAACTCGCGGACCGATACGGCGAGCGCTTCCACCGGATGTGGACGTACTTCCTGCTCTCGAGCGCGGGCGGGTTCCGGTCGCGGAAGAGCCAGCTCTGGCAGCTCGCGCTCTCGCCGCGCGGCGTGCCGGGGGGGTACCGCGCGCCGCGGTGAGCGTGCGGGCCCCGGGGGGAGCCCGCCCTACGCCTTGAAGTCCTTCGGCACCAGGAGCGACTCGATCCCTTCGTACACGGCGATGAGGTGCCGCACGTTGGAGACGAAATCGATCTTCGACACGTCGATCACCAGCACCGGCCCCTCGTACCACCCGCTCTCCCGCAGCTTCGCCACGAGGTGGTCGTAGCGGCGGTTCAGCGCCTTCACCAGCCGCCGCAGCCCCTCCGGGACATCGTCGGCGTGCCGGCCCCCCTCCTCGTCCCGCTGGCGATCGCGGATGTTCCGCAGCAGGTAGTCCACCGGGCTCTTGAGGAGCAGCAGGAGCCCCGGCCGCACCAGGGGCCGGAACTCCTCGTCGAGGCGCCCGTCGATCACCTGCAGCGACTCCGCCGTCAGGTACGGCACGTCCATGTCGCGGTGCAGCACCTCGCAGAAGGCGTAGCGGTCGGCGAAGGGCGACCCGTCCACGCACGTCGAGGACGAAAGGTGCGGGATCGCCTGGAGCTGCATCTTCCGCAGGTCGAGGTACGCGTGCTGGATGTCGAGCGCCGCGTGCTCGAGGTTCCGCTTCGCCGCGAGCCAGGCCGGGCTCTCGGCCGCCTCCCGCGACTGCACCTCGATGAACTCGTTGATGGCGGCGTAGTAGCGCCCCAGCGTCCGCTTCGCCGAGTTCTTCGCGGTGGCCAGCAGCGGGAAGAGGGACGGGTTCTGGGCGACGTGGTCCTCGAAACCCTCGTCGGGCAGCTCGAAGAGCGCGTTCATCCCCGTGCTGTACGCCAGGAGCTTCACCAGGGAGCTCTTCCCCGCGCCGATGTTCCCCACGCACGCCACCAGCGTCTGGTGCTTCGCCAGGTAAGTGAGGAGCCGCCGCTCGACGTTCGTGAGCCGGTTCGCGATCTGGTGCCGCCGGATCGTCTCGTCCTCGCGGACCTCCAGGACCGCGGCGTCCGCGGTCACGTCGCGGGCCTGCGCGCCGCGACCATCCGGCGCACCTTCTCGCGGATCGTCCCCGCCGCCACGTGTACGTAGTCGGGGTGCTCGTACATGTCGATCTCCGCCGGCAGGATCACGATGTCCGAATCCGGCGGCACGATCGCGAACTCCTGGTACTTCCGCAGCGTCTCACGCCAGTGCGCCACGAGCTTCTCGTAGCACTCGTGGATCTCCCGGAGGTACTCCACGGTGATCGTGGCGGCGTACGCGTCCCCCGCGTCGGCCCGCGCCTTGCGCCGCTTCTCCAGCAGGTCGGGCTCGGTGCGCAGGTACACCGTCAGGTCGGGCAGGCGGATCCGCTCGTTGTGCAGCGTCTGGTAGAAGAGGGTGCGGTAGAGACGGGCGTGGGCGGGGGGCATCTCCCCCGAGTCGATCATGCGCTGGACGAACACCTCGGGGCCGTCGAGGAAGGGGCGGTCCTCGAGGATCAGCACCCCCTTCTTCGCCTCGCGGGTCATGAGGTGGCGGATCTCCCGCTGCTGCAGCACCCGCATGTGCAGGAACGCCGTCTCGGTGGGGAAGATGTTCGCCACGCGGTCGTGGTAGAAGAGCGCCAGGCACTGGTCGGTGAGGGAGCCCGGTTCCACGCGCTCCGAGAAGGCGTGGGTCTCGGCGGCATCGAGGAGCGTCTCCAGCTCCGACCGGTACGGGTCGCGCGCCAGGGCGTGCATGAGCGTCGTCTTCCCGGAGAAGAGATTGCCCATGATGCCGATGTGGAAGTTGCCGGATGCCATCGCCGCCCTCTTTCGCCGTGGTCGTCGCCCGCCGAGTATACCCGTGCCGTCCTGCGCCCTCAAGCTCGCCGCAGCGCCGCGACCTCCGCGCGCGTCGGCATGGACGCCGCGGTGCCGGGCCGTGTGACCGAGATCCCCGCCGCCGCGCAGGCGAACCGCGTCGCCGCCACGGCGTCCATCCCCTCCGCCAGCGCGACGGCCAGCGCGCCGGTGAACGCGTCCCCCGCGCCCGTCGTCTCCACCACCGGGCCCGCGTCCACGGCCGGGACGTGCGTGGCGGCGAAGCCCGTCCGCACCAGCGCCCCCCGCACGCCGAGGGTGACGATCACGGCGGCGGCGCCGCGCGCGCGGAGCGCCTCCGCGGCACGGGCGGCGTCGTCCACGGTGGCGACGGGGAACCCCGCCAGCGCCGCCGCCTCGATCTCGTTCGCGATGATGTAGTCGCACAGCGGGTAGAGGTCGGCGGGGAGCGGGACCGCCGGCGCGGCGTTGAGGATCGTGATCGCCTCGCCCACCCGCGCCAGGGCGAGGGCCCGCGCCGCCACCGGCACCGCCACCTCGAGCTGGGTCACGAACACGGCTGCGCCGGCGATCCGCTCCACCGCGCGCTCCACGTCGGCCACAGTGAGCTGCAGCCCCGCGCCGGGGTCCACGACGATGGCGTTCTCTCCCCGCTCCTCGTGGACGAGGACCGCCGCCGCGCCGGTCGGGTGGTCGGGCGCCTCCACGCAGAAGGTGGCGTCGATCCCCTCCTCCGCCCACGTGCGCCGCGCCAGCTCCGCGAAGTCATCCCGCCCCAGCGCGCCGATGAAGGCCACCTCGGCGCCGAGGCGCGCGGCGGCCACCGCCTGGTTCGAGCCCTTCCCCCCGGGACCGATGCGCACCCCCGCGCCGAACACCGTCTCGCCCCACGCCGGGAGCCGCGGCGCGCGGAGCGTGAGGTCGGCGATGAAGCTCCCGACGACTGTCACTCGGGGCCGGCCCGCGGGCGCGCTCACGGTGTCCCGCCGGGCCCGAGGCCCATCCGCTCGAGCAGCGCGCGGAAGCGCGGATGGCCCCGGACCCGGTCGTAGATGGGGTGTATCTTCAGCCACACCACGTCCGCGGTGTGCATCTCCGCGGCTTCCTCGAGCCGGTCAAGCGCCCTCTCGCGGTCGCCCATGCCGAGGTGCACCTGCGCCAGGAGCGCGGGGGAGACGTACGCCTCCTGGGCGCGCTCCTCGAGCCCGGCGAGGAGGGCATCGGCCTCAGCCCCGTGGTAGGCGAGGGCGTGGGCCGTCGCCAGCGCCGCCGTCGTCTCCGCGCTCCCTCCCTGCAGCTCCACCGCCTTCTCCAGCTCGGGGATGGCGTCGTCGTACCGTCCCGTCGCGATGTAGGTGTGCCCGAGGAAGTAGTGCGCCGTCCCGAAGGCGGGGTCGAGCCCGAGGGTGTGACGCAGCGCCTCCGCCGCTGACGCCAGCTGCCGCGCGTAGAAGTGCTGCAGCCCCACGCTCACGTTCACCGCCAGCGACAGCGGGTCGAGCGCCAGCGCCCGCTCCAGCTCTTTCTGCGCCGCGTCGAACCGCCCCTGCGGCACCAGGCAGTTCATCGCGTACCACTTGTGCGCCGTGGCGTACTGCGGGTTGTGGGCGA
>JBEKGT010000131.1:0-6085 GCA_050012655.1 Gemmatimonadales bacterium
GAACCCGCGGCCGGAGGTCACGGCGTCCAGCCCCCATTCGTAGATCGGCCGGAGCACGCGCACCAGCGGCGAGTCACGGCCGAGGCGAGCGCTCACCCAGGCACCGAGGGCCTGGAACCACGGACCGATCACGTCAGCACTGCCCCGCCCAGCGCGCGCTGGTACGCCGCCAGCGTCCCGCGGCACATCCGCTCCACGGTGAACTCCGCTGCACGCTTGACAGCCGCTGCGCGCAGGGCCGCGGCCCGCTCCGGCTCCGCGAGGAGCGCACCAATCGCCCCGGCGAGAGCCCGCTCATCGCGAGCATCCGCGAGCACGCCGGCGTTCCCGAGCACCTCGGCCATCGCCGGCGCGTCGTGGGAGACGACACATCCACCCACCGCCATCGCCTCGAGCACCGGCAGCCCGAATCCTTCATAGAGTGATGGGAAGACGAAAGCATCAGCCTCCCGGTAGAGCCGCGCCAGCGCTGCGTCGGGCAGCACCCCGAGGCGGCGTACCACCGCCGCCATCCCGCGATCGGCGAGGAGCCGCTCGAACGTCGCCTCGCGCTCCGCGTTGACCGCCGCGCGGCCGAAGAGGGCGAGAACGAGGCCGGGATGGCGCTCGCGGAGGAGCGCCGCTGCGCACACCAGCCCCGCGAGGTTCTTCCGCAGCTCGAGGTTATACGGGCTAGCGAGCAGCGGTCTTCCGCCGCCGACGTCGCCGCGCCACGCTGCACCGCTGTCGCCCGGTCCCGTTGCGCTCGCCGTGACGAATGTCGTCCCGAGGGGCACGACGTCGATCCGCTCGGACTCAACACCCCAGCGCACCCTCAGGTCCGCTGCCGTCGCTGGGCTGATCGCCACGACACGCCGGGCCCGGTGCCGCACACCCCACCGGAACCAGCGGTGGGCACGGCTCCTCGCGATGTCCGCGTACTCGGGAAACAGCTCGAACATCAGGTCGTAGACTGTGACGACGACGGGACATGGTGCCAGTACGGGCACCGGTGTGTGGGTGACGTGGAGGAGATCGAGCCGCTCGCGCAGCGCGACCCAGGCCAGCCGCGGCTGGTCGCGGATGACGGCACCACGACCCCTGGCCGGGATGCTCTGCGCGTACCGCCAGGCGCCCTCCGTTGCGCCCGCAGCTACGAAGAGGCCGGCCACCTCCGGCGCCGGCTCCGCGCGCGAGCCAATGAGAACGAACATCGCGTGCGGCCGCAGCGCGGCGAGTCCGCGCACAAGATCGACGACATACCGGTACTGCCCGCTCTGCGGGGCGATCCGGTCGAGGGGGGAGATGTCGATGCCGATCCGGCGGCGCGGGATCGAGCGCGATGGGGCATTCATCGAGGGGGAAGATAGCCCTCACCCGGCGAACTGCCACCGGTCCATCCGTGGCCGCCGTAGGCCTGGCCGGCGCACCCGCGGTGAGCGCTGCGTCCTTCCGCCGCGGCTGGCCGCCGCGCCTGACAGGGTGTAGAGTCCACCCGATGCCGACCGCCGCGCCCCCCCTCCTCCGCGCCCTCCGCCCGCACCAGTGGGCGAAGAACGCGCTCCTCCTCGTCCCCGCCCTCGCGGCACACTTGGCGTGGACGCCGGCGCTCGGGCTCGACCTCCTCGGCGGCTTCGCCGCCTTCTCCTTCCTCGCCTCGGCGCTCTACCTCGTCAACGACGTGGTGGACCTCCACCACGACGAACTCCACCCGACCAAGAGCCGCCGGCCCATCGCCTCGGGGCAGATCTCCGTGGCCCTCGCCCTCGGCGCCGCGGCGGTGCTCCTCGTCGCGGCGGCGGTGCTCGCCCTCGGCCAGGGCACGCCTTTCCAGCTCACCCTCGGCGCCTATCTCGCGATCAACCTCGCCTACACCTTCGACCTCAAGCGCCGCCCGATCCTCGACGTCATCCTTCTCGCGACGCTCTACGCGGCGCGCGTCGTGGCCGGCGCCGCCCTAGTGGACGTGCCCCTCTCGCGCTGGTTCGTCGCGTTCGCGCTCTTTCTGTTCCTGTCGCTGGCGCTGGTGAAGCGGGTGGCCGAGCTGCTCGCCGTGCCCGACGACGCGACGGGATTCGTGCAGGGGCGCTCGTACCTGCGCGCCGACGTCCCCGCCCTCGTGGCGCTCGGCGCGGCGTGTACCGCCGCGAGCGCCCTTGTCTACTGCCTCTACGTCACGGGCGACGACGCCACCCGCCTCTACGCGCACCGCGACCTCCTGTGGGTCGGCCTCCCGCTCGTGCTCTACTGGCAGGCGCGCGTCTGGCTGATCACCAACCGCGGCGGCATGCACGACGACCCCGTCGTCTTCGCCCTGCGGGATCGGGTGAGCTACATCGTCGCTGGCCTCTTCCTGCTGACCGTAGTGGCGGCGGCCTAGCCCATGAGCCACGTCCTGCTGTGCGGCGCGACCGACGGCATCGGCCTCGCGCTGGCTCGGCTCTACGCGGCACGCGGCTGGCACGTCGGCGTCCTGGGTCGCGACCCCGCGAAGCTGAAGCGCGTCGCGGCGGAGCTGCGCGCGGCCGGTGGCACGATCGCCGCTGCCCCGTGTGATGTGCGCGACGCCGCCGGCGCCGCCGAGGGATTCTCCGCTGTGCTCCGCGCCCTTGGGAGTATGGACCTCTTCGTCTACTGCGCGGGGGTCCTGCACCCGGGCGACAGCGCACAAGTCGATGCCGCTGCCGACCGCGAGACGATGGACGTCAACGCCACCGGCGCCGTCCACCTCCTCGGCCTCGCCGCCGACTACTTCCGCCTGGCTCGGCGCGGTCACATTGCGGCGATCGGCTCCATAGCGGGCGACCGCGGCCGGAAGGGGAACCCCGCCTACGGCGCCTCGAAGGCCGCCCTGCACACCTACCTCGAAGGGCTGCGCAACCGCCTCCATCCCTTCGGCGTCCGGGTGACGACGGTGAAGCCGGGCTGGGTGCGTACGCGGATGCTGGCGGGGAGCGCGGGCGCTGCGGCCGAGTGGCCCGTCGGCTCGATCACCGTCGAGGAAGCGGCGCGGCTCATCGCGCGCGGGCTGGACCGCGGCAGAGAGGTCTACTATGTGCCGTCGTGGTGGGCGCTCGTCGCCTTCGCCCTCCGCCACACGCCGCGGTTCGTCTTCAAGCGCCTGGGGCCGCCGTGATCTCTGAGCGAAGAGACGAACTCGCTCGCACGCCAGCGAGGGGGGTGCGGTGGCGCCTGCTGCGGTGGGCGCCCGCAGGAGCAGCCATCCTGGTGTATCTGGTGTACGCGCATCGCCTGTTCGGATTCACCCCGGATGACACCTTCATCTTCCTCCGCTATGCCAGGAACTGGGCGACTGGTGCCGGCCCGGTGTTCAATCCGGGCGAGGCCGTGCAGGGCTACACGAGCACCCTCTGGCTGGCGTGGCTGGCCATCGTCACTCCGCTCAGCCACGACCCCGTGCTCGCGGTCAAGCTGTCGAGCGCGGTTCTCGGGCTGAGCCTCCTGTTCGCCTGCTACGCGGTGGCCAGGGAGTTGCTCCCTGATCGCAGGTTCCCGCTCGCACCACTGCTGCTGGTCGGCTTCCTCGACCTGCCGTTCTGGGCCGTGTCCGGCATGGACACGCTGCTGTTCGCGGCTTTGGCCAACGTCGCCCTGTACTGGTACCTGGTGTCGTGGCGCGTGCCGCGGGCCGCCCTGGCCGTGGGCGCCTGTCTGGCGCTCGCGGGGCTGGCTCGGCCGGAAGGGATCCTCGTCGCAGCCGCCGTTGGCGCGTTCGAGTGGCATCGGACTGCTCACCGGCCGTCGCGGCTCTTCCTCTGGTCCTTGGCGGCCGCCCTCGCAGTGATCGCGTGTCAATACGCGTGGGCGCTGGCGGAGTACGGGAGTCTCCTGCCGAACTCCTACTACGCCAAGCGGATCGCCGTCCCCGGCGCGCTCGCGGGCGGGATCCGGTACCTGCGGGACTTCCTCAAGTTCTCCAGTGGCGCCTTCGTGCTCCTACTGGCCGGACTCGCCTTCCTCGACGACCGAGCGCGCAGCGCGGTACGGATGCTGGCCGGCGTGGCGGCCCTGCTGGTGGCGTACGTCGTGTGGGTAGGTGGCGACCCCTGGGGCACCGTCGGCAGCCAGCGGTTCTTCGTCGTCCTGCTGCCGATGCTGGCCGTGCTGATGGACGTCGGCGCCGGGGCCCTGGCCGGCCTGGTGCGCCCACACTGCACGACGCGGCGAGTGCGCGTCCTCGCCGTGGCGAGCGCCGCGGTGGTGCTCGGCACCTTCCTCAACCCGACTGGTATCGGATCGAGGCCGGCGAAGGATGTCGGCGGCGACCGCGAGATGGCGGAATACATGGCCTCCCTCGCGCGCCCGGGCGACGCCCTGGTCGTGACGGATATCGGCCAGTTTGGCTACTACAGCGGGCTGCGGATCATCGACACGTACGGCCTCGTCACGCCCTTCGTCGCCCGCACGCTCACCAAGATCGACTTCAACCGCTACACGCCCGAGAGCACCGCACGGCTCGTCGCATATGTCTTCGCGGCACACCCGCGGTTCATCATCCTCAAGGGCGGGATGGTGGACGGCCAGCCGCAGATCGCCGACGAGTGCGCGGCTCCAGCCATCTTCGCCGACCCCCGTTTCGCACTGCACTACCGTTTCCTGCGCGCCTCACGACGGGAGCCGTATCTACTCTACCTCCGCGAGGGCACCGAGTGACCCCTCCGACGCTTGAACTCCTCGAGGGCTGGGGCATGTCGGTCCGCGCCCGGTCGTGGGTCTACCGGCCGCACGATGCGGCGGAGGCGGCCGAGGCGGTGGCGGACGCGCGGGAGCGCGGACTCACCATCGCGCACCGCGGCGCGGGGCAGAGCTACGGTGACGCCGCGCTGAACGAAGGGGGCGCGGTCCTCGATTGCTCAGGGTTGGGCCGCATCCTCGCCTTCGACCGCGAGGCTGGCACGGTCAGGGCCGAGGCGGGTGTCACGATCGGGCAGCTGTGGGAGCACGTCCTCCCGGCCGGCTTCTGGCCGCCCGTGGTGCCGGGAACGATGGCCGTCACCCTCGGCGGCGCGACGGCGATGAACATCCACGGGAAGAACGCCTTCCGAGTGGGGCCCTTCGGCGAGCACGTGGAGGCGCTCACGCTCCTCGGCCCCGACGGCGCGGTGCGCGAGCTGCGAAGGGAGCCGGTGGGCGGCCCGGTGGCCGAGTGGGTCCGCGCGGCTGACGCCCCAGACACCGCGGCGCAACCCGCCCCCGCGACGGGCCCCCTCCGCCTCGCCGACGTCATCGGCGCGCAGGGGCTGAACGGCACCATCCTAGACGTCACCCTGCATCTCAAGCGCGTGGCGAGCGGCTTCCTCCAGGTCACCCCCGCCCCGGTGCGCGCCCTCGGCGAGGCGCTCGCGCTCCAGGACGAGGCGGCGCGCACGCACGACTACGCCGTCGGCTGGATAGACTGCTTCGCGGGGGGCGGCGGCCTCGGGCGCGGCGCCCTCCACTGGGCCGACCACCTCCCGCCGGACCACCGTCTCGCCGGCAAGGGGCTCGACCCCGCGAAGCAGCGGCTCCCAGACCGCATCATGGGCATCGTGCCGAAGCGCCACACCTGGCGTGCGCTCAAGCCCTTCAACAACGCCTTCGGGATGCGGGCGATGAACGCGGCGAAGCAGTGGGCGGGCGTTGCGCAGGGGCGGCGGCCGTACATCCAGAGCCACGCCGCGTTCCACTTCCTCCTCGACTACGTCCCCGACTGGAAACGCGTGTACCGGCCGCACGGCCTGATGCAGTACCAGCTCTTCGTGCCCTGCGCCGATGCCGAGCGGGTCCTCGGCGAGGCGCTGCGGCTCCAGCAGCGGCTGGGGGTGGTGAGCCACCTCGGCGTGCTGAAGCGCCACCGACCCGACGCGTTCGCCGCCTCGTACGCCGTGGACGGGTATTCGCTCGCGCTCGACTTCCCGATCCGGCCGCGCCGGATGGCGGCGATGCGGGAGCTGTTCAGGGAGTTCGACCGGCTGCTGGAGGCGTGCGGCGGGAGGATCTACGCGGCCAAGGACCAGGTGAGCGTGGGCCGCCTCCCCGAGCGACGCGACGCGGCGTACGGCACGGACCTCGCCCGCCGGTGGGAGGCGGGCGCGCTGGCCCGTTG
>JBEKGT010000132.1:0-9473 GCA_050012655.1 Gemmatimonadales bacterium
GGGGCCCGTCGGGCGCGTCCGCCCGGAGGCCGCTGAGCGCGGCCCCCGAGTCGTTCATCATCGTCTGCGGCTTGAGGAGGTAGACGTCGCCGGCGGAGGTCTGCCCGGTGGTGGCCAGGGCAGGGCCGCGGCGCTGGAACTTCGGGAGCCGCCACCGGGCCTGGAGCGCGTCGGCGAGCCAGAACCCGGCGTTGTGCCGGGTGTCGGCGTATGCGGCGCCGGGGTTCCCGAGCCCGACGATCAGCTTCAGGGATCCGCCCGCTACTTCTCTTCCTCGTCCTCGGCCGGTTTGCGCTTGCGGATGAGCTCGGGCTCGGACGGCTCGGTGCCCGTCGGCGCGGCAGGCGCGGCGCCCTCGGCGCCCTCGACCACCTCACCCTCCACCGCCGCAGCGGCGACCGGGGCGGCCACTTCCTCGACCCGCGGCGCCACCACGGTGCAGACCGTCAGGCCGGCGTCGGTGAGGATCTTCGCGTTCGGGATGACCAGCGCGGACACCGGGAGGGACTTGCCGATGGTGAGCACGGTGACGTCCAGCTCGACCCGCTCGGGGATGTCGCCCGGCAGCACTTCGATCGCGACCATGCGGAGCACCTGGTCCAGCGTGCCGCCCTGGTTCCGCACGCCGTCGGGGATGCCGACCAGGTGGACCGGCACCTCGAGGGTGATCTTCTCGCCCGCCTTGACCTCGTAGAAGTCCACGTGGGTCACCCCGGGGCGCAAGGGATGCCGCTGCACTTCGCGGATCAGCGTCTTGTACGTCGCGCCCTCCACCGTGAGGTCCACGATCGTGCTCGCCGGCGAGATGGACTCGAGCAGGCGGCCGAGGTCGAAGCTGTTCACGGAGAGCGCGGCGGGCTCGCGGCCGTGGCCGTAGATGACGGCGGGCGTGCGGCCCGCGCGGCGCAGGCGGCGCATCTCGCCGGTGCCGTGGACGGTGCGGAGTTCGGCGCTGAGTTGGGCGGTCTGGGCCATCTTCTACTCCAACGAAGTGTCAGGTCAATCGAACAGCGACGAAACCGACTTGTCCCGGTGCGTGTTGGCGATGGCCTGCGCGAACAGGCTCCCCACCGACAGCACCACCAGCTTCTCGAAGCGGCGCGACTCGGGCAGCGCGATGGTGTTCGCGACGGCGATCTCCTCGATCGGCGCGTCGCGGAGCCGCTCCACCGCCGGGCCGGAGAGGAGCGCGTGCGTGGCGCAGCAGTATATCCGCCGCGCGCCGAGGCGCTTCAGCGCCCGTGCCGCCTCGCTCACGGTGCCCGCGGTGTCGATGAGGTCGTCGGGGATGAGGCAGTCCTTCCCCTCCACCTCGCCGACCACGTTCACCACCTCGGCGATGTTCGCGGACGGGCGCCGCTTGTCGATGATGGCGAGCGAGGCGTTGAGCCGCTTCGCGAAGCCGCGCGCCATCTTGGCCGAGCCGACGTCGGGCGCCACGATCACCGGATCGTGCAGGTGCTTCAGGCGGTAGTGCGCCGTGAGCACCGGCGACGCGTACAGGTGATCCACCGGCACGTCGAAGAACCCCTGGACCTGGTGCGAGTGGAAGTCCATCGCCAGCACCCGGTCCGCCCCCGCGGAGCTGATGAGGTTGGCCATCAGCTTGGCACTGATCGCGACCCGCGGCTGGTCCTTGCGGTCCTGCCGCGCGTAGCCGAAGTACGGGATCACCGCGGTGATCCGGGCCGCGCTCGCCCGCCGCGACGCATCGATCAGGAGCAGCAGCTCCAGGACGTTCTCGGCCGGCGGATTGGTGGGCTGGATGATGTAGACGTCCCGCCCCCGCACGTTCTCGTCGATCTTGACGAACAGCTCGCCGTCCGCGAACCGCCGGATCGTCACCTGGCAGAGCGGCTGCTTCAGGTGCGTGGCGATCTCCTCCGCGAGGGCCCGGTTGGCGGTGCCCGCGAGGAGCATCATCTGGCTCTTGGACAGCGAAACTTCAGCCATAAGAGCCTTGTACGATAACCGCTTGGGCCGTCGGATGGTAGGGCGCGCCCCGGCGCCCTCCGAAGCTCCGGCCGGCGTGCCTGCGGCCGGGCGCCGGCGCGACTTCCCGCCGCATCGCTACCCCTGCCGAGGTGCGGGAGGCACGAGGCGCCCGGCGAGCCACGACGTGAACGAGACCACGATGGCGCCGAGCACCGCGGCGCCGAGGCTGCCGATGGTGAACGAGGGCATGAGCCACGCCACCAGCGCGAGCATGAGCCCGTTCACCACCAGCAGGAAGAGACCGAGGGTCAGGAACGTGATCGGCAGGGTCACCAGCACGAGGAAAGGCCGCACCACGGCGTTCGCCACGCCGAGGAGGAGGGCGGCGAGGAGGAAGCTCGGCCACCCCTCGATCCGGATGCCAGGGACGAGCCGCGTCGCGGCCCAGAGACCAAGGGCGGTGCCGAGGATGCGCAGGAGTGCGGCGGGCATGGCGCTCCCCGCCATCGAGATGGGGCAGGCGCGCCGCGCGCGCGGCGCCTGCCGTCCGGTACTCCGCGAACGATAGCCGGCTTCCGCTCGCTGAGGTACCCGCGGCGGCGCCCCTCCACGCGGGCCGGCGGCCTTGACAGCGGGCCGCGGGGGCACGCTCGTTGCAGTCGGACCGCGCGGCGGTGAGGGGACCGCGCGGCGGTCCGCGGAGTCGGACTCAGGGGTGACGGGAGGATTCAGCGCGTGATTTCCATCGGTACGGGCAAGCGCCTGACGATCGAGGATGTGGAGCGGGTGGCACGGCACGGCGAGCCGGTCGAGCTCTCGGCCGACGCCCTCGATCGGATCCGGGCTTGCCGGGCGATGCTCGACCGGAAGGTCCTCGCCCACGAGACGATGTACGGGGTGAACACCGGCATCGGCGAGCTGGCCGAGGTCGCGCTCACCGACGAGCAGGTACAGCAGTTCCAGCGCTACCTCATCTACAACCACGCCGCGGGGATCGGGGAGCCGGCGCCGGTCGAGCACGTGCGGGCGGCGATGCTCTCCCGCGTGGCGGTGCACTCGCGCGGCTTCTCGGGGTGCCGGCCGGAGATCCCGCTCACCTACGTCGCGATGCTGAACAAGGGGCTGACGCCCATCGCCTGCGAGAAGGGGAGCGTGGGGGCATGCGGCGACCTCGCGCCGATGAGCCAGGTGGCGCTCTCGCTGATGGGCGAGGGGGAGTGCGTCTACAACGGCCGGCGGATGGCCACCCGCGCGGCGATGGAGCAGGCGGGCATCCCGGTGCCCGGCCTTCACGCCCGCGACGGCCTCGCGGCCATCAACGGGTCGAACCTCATCACCGGCATCGGGTGCCTTCTCCTGCATGACGTCGAGCGGTGGGTGAAGCAGGCGGAGATCGCCACGGCGATGACGCTCGAGGCGCTGCTGGCGAACACGCGGCCCTACCAGGCGAAGCTGCACGAACTGCGGGGGTTCAAGGGCGCGCAGACCTGCGCTGCGAACCTGCGGCATGTGCTGGCGGGCTCGGACCTCATCACCGGGAAGCTCAAGGTGAAGGTCCAGGACGCCTACTCGATGCGCTCTACGCCGCAGGTGATCGGCGCGCTGCGGGACCTGCTGGCGTGGGCCCGGGTGCAGCTCGAGACCGAGCTCAACGGCGTGGCGGACAACCCGATCTTCGTGGCGGAGGAGAACCTCGTCCTCACGGGCGCCAACTTCCAGGGCACGCCGATCTCCCTCCCGCTCGACATGGTGGGCGCCGGCGTGACGATGGTGAGCGTCCTCTCGGAGCGGCGGCTCAACCGGCTCCTCAACCCGGCGCTCTCCGTCGGGCTCCCCGCCTTCCTCACGAAGGGTGCGGGGATGTTCTCGGGGCACATGCTCTCGCAGTACACCGCCGACATGCTGATCGTCGAGCAACGGATCCTCTCCACGCCGTCGTGCATCCAGTCCATCCCGGCGGCCGCGGACCAGGAGGACTTCGTCTCGATGGGGATGAACGGGGCGCTGAAGGCGAAGCAGATCCTGACCAACGCCAACGGCGTGCTGGGGATCGAGCTGATCGCGGCGGCGCAGGCGCTCGACTTCCGCGACCACCACTTCGGCAAGGGCGTGGAGGCGGGGCGGCGCGCGGTGCGGCAGGTGGTGCAGCACCTCGAGGAGGACCGGCCCCTCTTCCCCGACCACAACGCGATGGCGGTGGCGGTGGGGCAGTGTGCGGTGCTCGAGGCGGTGGAGACGGAGGTCGGGGCGCTGACGAGCAGCTGGTAGTCGGCGCGGCGCGCCGATGTGGAACGGCGGCCGGGTTCCTCCCCGGCCGCCGTTCGCGTTGCTGCCCGCTCGATTGCCCCCGGTGGATTCGAACCACCATACCCGGATCCAAAGTCCGGGGTCCTGCCATTGGACGAGGGGGCAGGGTCGTTGTCGCGCCGCAACTTACCTGCTCGGCCGCTCTCGCGGCAGACGGGACTGCGCCCTATGGCGCGGTGTTCACATTGACCAGGGCGAGCCCGCTCCCCGCCTGATACGCCGCGAGTGTTGCGTGGCTGATGGCGAGGAACGTCCCGGTGCAGGTGGTGCCGCTCCGATAGACCCGGATCGCCACAGTGGGCGTCAGGCGGTAGTACGCCAGTCGGAAGTGAGTCGGGCCCAGTTCGACGCACAGGCGGGCGGCGCCGTTGTCCACGATCGCCACGTCCACCGTCACGCCGGTCAGGTTGTAGAGCAACGGCGTCACGTACGCCTGACCGCCGACCACGTTCGAGATCACGACTGTGTCGTACGCGGCGGCGAAGGACGCGGTCACGGCGGTCAGGTCGGTCGGCACGGGTGTGCTGTCGCTGTAGAGCGGCACGGTCGGCGTCCACGTGAGCGCCGTTGCGTCGGGCGGGAACACGAGCGACGTCCAGCCGGACGCGAAAGTGCCGTACGTGACGCCTCCCGCCACGACCGTCACCGAGTCCACCAGGAGGTTATGGACCGTCACCCGCACCGGCTGCCAGGCATCGGTCGGCGCCTTGTAGCACGCCGTCAGCGCGAGCAGGAGGAGTGGTGCGCGAGCCGTCTTCCACGTCATACGTGCCTCCCAGCCATCGTCCGGCCTGCCCTTGCAGGATACACAGCAGGGCCTTCTCCTGGCACCGCAGGCTGAGGATCCCTAGGCCTCGGCCGTGAGAAGGGGCGCCGCCTCCAGCGTCTCGCACCGCAGCACCCCCTGTTCGGCGCCCAGCGCCTGCCGGGCGGCGTCGCGCTGCGCCGGCGTCGGGTAGAGGGCGACGATCGCGCCCCCGCTTCCCGCGAGCGTCACCAGGAACGCCGACGTCGCCCGCAACCGGTCTATCCAGTGGCCGATGGCGGGGAGCCGCCCCGTGACCGCGGGCTCGAAGTCGTTGTGCGCAAGGCGCCGCACCGCGTCCCACGAGGTGAGCGCGTCCGCCGGGATGACCGCCGCGAACTCGCCGGTGTCCTCGGCGCCGCGGGCCTTGTCGAGCCAGGCGTAAGCGTCGGCCGTGCGGACGGGGGCCGGCGGGGGCACGACGAGTGCGGCCCTCGTCGCCAACGGCGGGAGCGGAAGGAGCCGCTCGCCGCGTCCCCACCCGAGGGCGAGCGCCGCGCCGCTCAGGAAGAAGGGCACGTCGCTGCCGAGCCCCGAGCCCATCTCGAGCAGGTCCCCGGCGGGGAGCGGGTCGCCGAACAACCGGTTCAGCGCCGCGAGCGTGGCCGCGGCGTCGGAGGACCCTCCGCCGAGCCCCGCGTTCCAGGGGATGCGCTTCGTCATCGTGATGGTGATGCCCCCCTCGACCCGCGCCGCCGCCATGAACCACCGCGCCGCACGCACGCAGAGGTTCTGGTCCACGGGCCCGAGGTCGGGGGGCGCCCCGACGAGCCGGACCCCCGGCGCGCCGCGCTCGACGGCGATCTCGTCGGCGAGCCCCAGCAGCTGGAAGAGGGTCTCGATGGCGTGGTAGCCGTGGGCGTCCCGCCCGAAGACCCGCAGCCACAGGTTCACCTTGGCGGGCGCGATGGCCCGCACGCGGGAAGGTGTCACGCGGTCTCCGCGCGGCCGCGCAGGTCGCCGAGGGAGAGGTTGGCCCGCGCCAGGGTCCACAGGCCGATCACCGTGATCGGCACGAACCAGCCGGTACTCGAAGAGGCCGAAGAACCCCGGCGAGGACGGGATCGCCACGCCGATCGCGACGATGCCCTGGAGGAGGAGCGCGGAGCCGAAGGGGAGACTGTCCAGGTGGAAGGCGAGGAACCCCGTGTAGAACGCCGCGCCGTTCTCGATCCATAGGATGAACGACCAGGCGACCACCCAGCCGAAGTCCCGCGGCTTGCGCAGGATGGAGAGCCCTTCGATGTACGAGCGCGCCAGCCCGACGAGGAACCCGGCAGCGCGCTCGGGGAGGAGCCGCCGCAGCGCGCGGCCGCCCAGGCCGAGGGCGCCGGCCGGGGCGTGCACCACCGCGAAGAGCAGGGCGAGGATCGCGACGAAGGCGCCCCCGGTCCACACCGCGATGGTGGAGAGGCTCCTGCCGCCGATCGTCGCCGCGGCGGGGAAGCCGGGTGCGGCGATGGCGACCGCCATGAGGAAGACGAGCACCAGGCCGTCGAACACCCGCTCGATCGCGATGGAGCCGAGCGCGGTGGTGAACCGCACCGGCGCGAGGCGCGACGCCGCGTACGCGCGCGCCAGCTCGCCCCCGCGCGCGGGGAGGACGTTGTTCGCCATGAAGCCGATGGCGGTCGCCTTCCAGACGGGGCCGAACCCCGCGTCGGGCGCGGTGGCGGCGAGCATGATGCGCCAGCGGACGGCGCGGATCGGGAAGGTCAGCGTCGCGAGAAGGACCGAGAGGAGGAACCAGCCGGGGTTGGCGTGTGCGATCTCGCGGCCGATGACCGCGAGCTTCACCCCGCGCAGCGCGAGGTAGAGGAAGACGAGGGAGATCGCGAGGCCGAGCGCGGTCTGCCAGACGCGGGAGCCTTTCCCGCGGGACGCGTCAGCGGGCGGGGTGGAGTCCGAGATCGATGAGATCGAAGACCTCGCCGAGGATGGCGCGGACGTGCGGGGAGGTGCCGGCCGTGGCCAGCGCGGCGTCGAGCTCCCCCTGGACCTCGCGGAGGCGCGCTCGCGCGGTGTCGCCGTCGTAGAGGAGACTCTCGATCGGCACGATGTCCGGCTCGCTCGGCGCGAGGCTCTCGATGGGGACGATTGGACGCTCGGCGATCGCGGCGGCGGCCGGTGCGGGCGCCGCGGCCGGTGCCGCGGCTCGCGCCCCGGGTCCGGCGAGGAACTCGTCGAAGGACCCGGGAGCAGTCCCGCGTTCGCCGATCAGCGCCTCGAGCGTGGACCAGGAGGCCGCGAGGCCGCCGCCCTCCGCCGGGACCATCGCCGGGAGCGGACGGACGGCGGTGGTGCGTGGCGCAGGGGGGGCGGCCGGCCGCGGCGGAGCGGCAGGCGCCGGCGGTGGCGCGGCCGGTGCCGGCGTCGGAGCCGCCGCGACGATGCTCGGGGCCGCGGGCCGCATGGGCGCGCCCGCGAGGGGCTCCGCGGGCGGCGGGTAAGGCAGGCGCAGCAGGAGCCGGCTCGCGTGCGCGAGGAGGAGCTGCCCGATGCGCGGGTCGTCGCCGCTGTCGACCGACCGCAGCGTCGAGGCGGCATCGCTCATGACCTCGACGAATCGGTCGGGCTCCGAGGCGGCCGCGCCGGTCCCGATGGCCCACCACCCCGCCTCGGCGAAGGCGGCGAGCGCGCGGGAGAGGGACGAGCCGTCGCCGTCCATGAGCGGCTTGAGGCTGGCGCCGATGGCGAAGAGGCGCAGGTCGCGCTGCACCTCGCTCGTGGCGCGGCCCAGCTCGGTCGCCGCGGCCGCCAGGAACTCGCCCTGGCTCACCAGCTCGACGCGGGGCGGCGCGGCCCCTTCGGGCGGCGCCTGGCCGGGCGTCACGACGCTCGCGCCGTCGGCGGGGGCGAGCAGCTCGACGGGGACCGGGTCGCCAAGGCGCAGGAAGGTGCGCAGGAGCGCGGTGGTGAAGGTGCGCGTCTCCTCGCTGGAGGACGCCGGGCGGCCGGTGTCCACGACCTCGCGCGCGGCGCGGGCGAGGGACTTGGCCGCCGCGTCGAACACCCCAGCGACATCCGCGGGCACGGGGCCCTTCGTCGTGTGGACGAGCTTCACCGCGCCGTCCACCGCGGCGAGGACTTCGGCGAGCGGGGGGAGGTCGTTCAGGATGGCGACGCCGCGGAGCTGGCTCATCACCGGGGCGATGCCGTTGAGCACGTCGCGCGCGCCGGGGTCCATCCCCAGGGTGCGGGCCACGCGGTCGAGGGCACTGGCGATGCTCGCCGCTTCCCGGCCGACGAAGGCGCGGCCGCCGGCGTCGAGGCCGTCGGTGTGGGCCCGCGCGATGGCGGAGGGGCGGCCGGCGAGGCGCTCGAGGCCGAGCCCGATCGCCTCCGCGCGCTGGGAGTCCCCCGCCTCCGGTGTCTTCACGCGGCGGAGGAGGACCTTGCAGTCGTCCACCGCGCGGACCAGCTCCGAGCGCACCCGCTCGTCCCACGCCAAGCGGCCATCGCGGACGCCCCGCGCGGCCGCCTCGAGCCCCTGTGCGGCACGCGCCATGACTTGCTGGTTGGCCATCAGGGCGCTGCCGCGGAAGGCGCGGGCGAGCCGCACGAACTCCTCGCCCGAGGGGGGAGCGCCGGCACGGGTCTGGACGAGGGCATCCAGGCGCTCGAGGTAGTCGCTCGCCTCGAGCACGAAGAAGTCCAGCATCGCCGTCGGCTGTGCCATTGCGCTCCGTCCGCTCGTCTCGGTTAGCCTTGCGAAGCTATGCCGTAACGCGCGCGCGGTCAATGCGTTGGCGCATCTCGCGCACCGCCTCGCCGATGCCCGTGAAGAGCGCCCGGCTGAGCACGCTGTGACCGATGTTCAGCTCCTCCACATCCCTCAGGGCGGCCACCGGTCCGACGTTCTCGTAGGTGAGCCCGTGGCCCGCGTGGACGGCCAGCCCGGCACCGCGCGCCTCCGCCGCCGCGGCCCGCAGCTCCTCGACGTACTGGCGCGGCTGGCGCCAGTGGTGCGCGTACCGGCCGGTGTGCAGCTCCACCGCGTCGGGGCCGAGGGCCGCCGCCGCGCGCACCGTCGCGGGGTCGGGGTCTATGAAGAGGCTGGTCCTGATGCCTGCTGCGCGGAGCTGCCGGACGGCGTCGGCGATGCGCGCGCCCCCCTTCGCGCAGTCGAGACCGCCTTCGGTGGTGATCTCCTCGCGGCGCTCGGGCACCAGCGTCGCCTGGTGGGGGCGGAGCCCCGCGGCGATCCGCACCATATCCTCGGTGGCCGCCAGCTCCAGGTTCACCACGGATCGGACGGTCTTGAGGAGCAGCTCGACGTCGCGATCCTGGATGTGGCGGCGGTCCTCCCGCAGGTGGACGGTGATGCCGTCGGCCCCGGCCAGCTCGGCCAGGACGGCCACCCGGACGGGGTCCGGCTCGTCGGTCTTACGCGCCTGACGCAGGGTCGCGGCGTGGTCGATGTTGA
>JBEKGT010000133.1:0-6068 GCA_050012655.1 Gemmatimonadales bacterium
CGGACTAGCGGACGGGCTGGGGCGCCGTCACGTCGGCGTCGGCGGGGTGTCCCGGGTGAGATGGCGGATCTCGCTCGCGGCGCCGATGGCGGCGTCGACGTCGAGCGAGAGGGCGCGGGCCTGCTGGGTGGCCATGGTGAGGTCGCCGAGCGCCTCCGAGACGCCGGCGGAACGCAAGCGCAGCAGGTCGAACCGCACGTTCTGCATCGCCAGCATGCACGACTCGAACTGGGAGGCGAGCACCTCCCGTCGCTTGCTCAACTCGCCGACGGTCTGGCGCTGCCGCTCGAGCAGGCTGATGCGCCGTTCACGGTCGCTTGAGTCCGGTTCCTGCTGCAGCGCTGCGATGCGGGCGTCCAGCTTGTCGGCTGTCTCGACGTCGATGTCGCGGTCCAGGATGCTCAGCGTGCGGGCCAGGTCCACCGCCCGCTCGAGGAGCTGGTCCACCGTCGGCACGACGTCGGGCAGCATCTTCCGCTCGGCCTTCGACATCCGTTCGAGCATCGCGAGGATCGCCGCCCGGTCCTTGCGCGCCTGGTCGATCGGGCCGGCGCGCTTCCCGAAGTCCTGCGGAGAGCCGCGCAGGAGGCCGGCAGCGCCGCGCTCCCTTGCCTCGATGGCGTCCGGCGCGGGCGGCCGATAGATCACGTCCCGCCACGAATAGCCGGACGACCAGAGCCTGGCGTAGTCCTTCGCGACGAAGAACCCCCAGATCGCGGTGATGGGTAGGAACCACGGATTATGGAATCCGTTGGTCGCGAGGTTGATCAGGATGAGCATCCCGTTCACCGACGCGTAGCTGGCGAGCCTGCGCCGGAACCGCACCACCATCAGCGGCTCGCCGGAGGCCTTGGCCTGGGCCGCGATCTCTTCGTCTTCCGCCCGCTTCTTGTCGATCCCGTGCCGCGAGGCCCGGAGCGCCGCCCGCTCGGCGCGCCGCGCCGCCCGGCTCCCCAGCGCGTCCGCCCCGATGACCAGCCCGCCGGCCACGCGCCCGGCGCGTGACGGCGGGCGGCCGTAGCCGGTGTCGTCGTGGGTGAGCCCGGCGCGCCCCGTCGCGGGCCGCGCCGCGTCGGCTGCGTGGGTCGGCGCGCGCGGCGGCGGCGGCGTGTACGTCCCCGACTCGAGCGCGCGACGCAGGGCGTCCGCCGTGGGCCAGCGGCGCTCGGGGTCCTTCTCCAGGCACCGCATCACCGTCTGCCCCAGCTCCCGCGGGATGTCCGGGCGCTTCTGCTCCACCGGCGTCGGCTCTTCCGAGATCTGCTTCATCAGCAGTCCCGGCACGGTCGGCGCCTGGAAGGGAAGCTCCCCTGTGACCATCTGGTAGGTGACCACGCCGAGGGAGTAGATGTCGGACCGGCCGTCGATCTCGCGTTCCCCTGCCGCCTGCTCCGGGCTCATGAACGCCGGGGTGCCGATCGCGATGCCCGCCTCGGTGAGGGTTCCGCCCGTCGCCGTGAGCGCCTTGGCGATCCCGAAGTCCGTCACCATCACGCGGCCGCGCGTCCCCTCGAGCAGGATGTTGTCGGGCTTCACGTCGCGGTGGATGACGCCCTGCTGGTGGGCGGCGGCAAGTGCGTCGGCGGTCTCCCGGCAGATGCGGCGCGACTCCTCGATGGAGAGCCGCCCGCGGCGCTTCAGTCGCACCGCCAGCGATTCGCCGTCCACGTACCCCATCACGAAGTAGACGAAGTCGTCCGCTTCGCCGACGCTGTGGATCGGGACGACGTTCGGGTGGGAGATGCGTGCCGCGGTCTCCGCCTCGCGCATGAACCGCGCGCGGATGTCGGCGCGGTATGCCAGCTCCGGCGGTAGCACCTTGATCGCGACGGTGCGCTTGAGCTTCTCGTCGCGGGCCTTGTAGACGACCCCCATCCCGCCGCGCCCGATCTCGCCCTCGACCGTGTAGGCGTCGCCGAGCGACGCCGCCAGGCGTGCCTGCAGGCCTCCGTCGCCGGCGGCGTTCGTCATAGGGCAGGATGCGGCATCGCGGCATAGATTAGCGGCGGCGGCCCAGCGTGGCAACTGCGCGCGGCGCTTTCCTGCCAGATTGGCGCAGGTTCCACGCCTGCGGATGGCACGAAGGGTGCTTGAACGGGGTGGGATACGGCGACAGAATCCCACCACCACATATGAGAGCGGCAGATGAACGACCCCGTGATCCTCCCCGTCCTTCCGTTGCGCGAGCTGGTGCTCTATCCCGGCACCACGTCGCCGATCAGCGCTGGACGGCCCGGCACGCTGCGGGCCATCGAGACGGCGCTCAAGGGCGAGAAGCGGCTGATCTTCGCGGTGGCCCAGCGCGAGAACGTCGAGCAGGCGACCCCGGAGCTCCTCCATTCCATGGGGACAGTGGCGCGGATCGGACAGGTCCAGCGCGGTCTCGGCGGCGTGCAGCTGGTCCTGCACGGCGAGTACCGCGCTGCCGCCATCCACATCACCGAACGGGAGGGATACCTCGAGGCGACGCTGCGTGAGGTCGCCGACCTCGCGCCCCTCGACTCCACCGACCCGGCGTTCCAGGCGCTGTACAAGGAAGCACGCGAGCGCGCGGCGGAGCTGGCGCAGAAGAGCGGCCTTCCTGAAGAGATGGTCCAGCAGACGCTCGCGGGCGTCAGCGACCCGGGCCGGTTCGCCGACCTGGTGGCGGGTTACATCGACCTCAAGACCCCCGAGCGGCAATCGCTCCTCGAGACGCTGTCGGTGGAGGACCGCCTGCGGCGGATCCTCATCCAGATGCAGCGGCAGATCGCGGTCGCCGACGCGCAGGAGGATATCAAGTCGCAGGTCCAGGAGGAGATCGGCGAACGCCAGCGCGAGATGTACCTGCGCGAGCAGCTGAAGGCGATCCGCCGGGAGCTGGGCGACGGGAACGAGGACGAGGACGTCGCCGGACTGCGCGAGAAGCTCGAGAAGCTCGAGCTTCCCGAGGCGGCGTGGAAGGAGGTCGAGCGCGAGCTGAACCGGCTGGAGCGGGCGGCGCGCGAGTCCATGGAGGCGCAGGTCATCCGCACCTTCCTCGAGTGGATCGCCGAGTTGCCGTGGAACACGCGCTCGGAGGATCTCCTCGACACGGCGCGGGCTCACCAGGTCCTCGAGGAGGACCACTACGGCCTCGGCGACGTGAAGGAGCGGGTGCTCGAGTTCCTCGCCGTGCGGCAGCTGCGGGAGCGCGCCGACGCGGCGGCGGCGACGGCGGGCGCGCCGCATGGCCAGGAGGACGACCGCGTCCTGCAGCACGGCCCGATCCTCCTCTTCGTCGGGCCCCCGGGCACCGGCAAGACGTCCATCGCGAAGTCCATCGCCCGCGCCATGGGCCGCAAGTATGTGCGCATCTCCCTCGGCGGCGCGCGCGACGAGGCCGACATCCGCGGTCACCGGCGCACCTACGTGGGCGCCCTTCCCGGCCGCATCATCCAGGGGATGAAGCAGGCCGGCACGAAGAACCCCGTCTTCCTCCTCGATGAGGTGGACAAGCTCGGCGTCTCGTTCCAGGGCGATCCCGCGGCGGCCCTCCTCGAGGTGCTCGACCCGGCGCAGAACGACTCCTTCACCGACCACTACCTCGGCGTGCCGTTCGACCTCTCCGAGGTGCTCTTCATCGCGACGGCCAACGTCCTCCAGAACATCCCCGGCCCGCTCCTGGACCGGATGGAGACGGTGGAATTCTCCGGGTACACCGAGCAGGAGAAGCTGGGCATCGCACGGCAGTACCTCGTGCCACGCCAGCTCCGCGAGAATGGACTGAGCGACGCGGAGATCGTCGTGGAGGATTCGGCGATCCGCGAGATCGTGAGCGGCTTCACGCACGAGGCGGGCGTGCGCCAGCTCGAGCGCGAGCTCGGGCGGATGGCGCGGAAGGTGGCGCGGCGGGTCGCTGGAGGGGCGGCGCAGCGGATCGTGGTGGACGGCGCGGAGGTGAAGAAGGAACTCGGCCGTCCCAAGGTGCGCCCCGAGCGCGCGGCCCGGGAGGATGCGGTGGGTGTCGCGACGGGGATGTATTACACCCCCAGCGGCGGCGACATCATGTTCGTGGAGGCGGCGCTGATGGCGGGGAAGGATGACCTCGTCCTCACCGGCCAGCTCGGTGACGTGATGAAGGAGTCGGCGCGCGCGGCCCTCAGCTACGCGAAGAAGAACGCTCCCGCACTCGGCGTGCCGGACGGTGCGCTGCGCGACCGCGAGATCCACATCCACGTCCCCGCGGGCGCGGTCCCGAAGGACGGGCCCTCCGCCGGCGTGACAATGGCCACGGCGCTCGTGAGCGCGCTCACCAACCGGCCGACCCGCCACAACGTCGCCATGACGGGCGAGATCACACTCCGCGGCACGGTGCTCCCCATCGGCGGGCTGAAGGAGAAGGTGCTGGGTGCGGCGCGGGCCGGCATCACCGACATCATCCTGCCGAAGGAGAACGAGCGCGACCTGGAGGACCTGCCCGAGGAGGTGCGCCGCCAGCTCGTCTTCCATCCCGTCGAGACACTCGACGAGGTGCTGGCGGTGGCGCTCGGGAGCCAGGACACGCCTGCCGTCAACGCCCTCCTCAAGAGTACGCTGTAGCGGCGCCGCCCCGGCCTACCACCAGCGGACCAGCCAGCCGCGCAGGCCGCGCAGCAGGCGGGCGGCGGTGGCCCCGGGCGTCGGTTCCGTCCCCGCGCGGAACCACTCCACCAGACTGGCCTCGGTCGTATCCGAAGGCGTCGGCGCCCCGTCGGCGCGCCGCACCCGCATCGCCACCAGCCCCGGGGGCGCCTGCCATGGCGCCGGGACAGGGCGGTGCGCGTACACGGCGGTGGTGAAGGTCGCCCAGATCGGCGCCGCCAGCGTGCCGCCGAACGCGCCCGGCGTGATGGTCTGCGGTCGGTCGAATCCCATCCAGACCCCGGCCACCAGGTCGGGGGTGAAGCCCACGAACCAGACGTCGGCGTTGTCGTTGGTCGTGCCGGTCTTGCCGGCGATCGCGAGCGCGGCGGGCGTCCCCAAGCGGGCCGCAGTGCCGGTGCCGCGCGCCACGGCGTCGCGCAGCAAGTCCACCATCTGGAACGCGGTCGCCGAGTCGAGCACCTGCACCGATTGCGGTTCGCTCGCCTCATACACCGGCAACCCGGCCGAGCCCTGGACTACCGTGACGATCCGCGCCGGGGCGTACCGGCCGAGGGTCGCCAGGGCGCCGTAGGCGCCGATGAGCTCGATGGGGCGCACGTCCGCGGCACCGATCGCCGTCGCGGCGACCGCCGGGATGTCGGTCGTGAGGCCGAACCGCCGCGCGGTCGCGACGACCGAGTCGAGACCGGTGGCCAGGGCCAGGCGGACCGCCGGGACGTTGATCGAGCGCACCAGCGCCGTGCGCATCGTCACGGTGCCGTGCCAGGTGCGGTCGCTGTTCTCCGGCGCCCAGATGGTGCCGTCGCCCGTCGGCAGTGCGAGGGGGCTGTCGTCGAGGAGCGTGGTCGGCGGCAGGCCCTGCGCCAGTGCCGAGGCGTAGACGAACAGCTTGAACGCCGAGCCGGCCTGCCGGCGCCCCTGCACCGCCCGATTGAACTCCGAGTCGTGGAAGTCTCTGCCCCCGATGAGGGCGAGCACGTCGCCCGTGGCTGGGTCGAGGGCGACGAGGAGGCCCTGGAGGTACGGGGTCTGCCCCGCGGCTGCACGCCCGGCGCTCGTGCCGTACCGCGGCCAGCGATACCCCGGGAGCCCCTCCACGCGCGCCAGCCCGGCGGCGAGCGCGGCGTTCGCAGCGCCCTGCACGTCCGGGTCGATGGTCGTCTGGACCGACAGGCCGCCGCCGTTGACCGCGGCGAGCCCGTACCGCTGTACCAGCCACTGCCGTACCCACTCCACCGCGTACGGGGCGCGGGCGCTGTAGCCGTCGTCGCTCGCGAGCCGCAGCGGCTCGCGCATCGCGGCGCGCGCGGCCTCCCGCGTGAGGTAGTGCTCGTCCGCCATCCGCTCGAGGACGAGGCTGCGGCGGGTCAGCGCGCGGCCCGGATGGGTCCGTGGATCGTACTCCACCGGCGACTTCGGGAGCGCGGCGAGGAGCGCCGCCTCCGACACGGTGAGGGAGGCGG
>JBEKGT010000134.1:0-6060 GCA_050012655.1 Gemmatimonadales bacterium
AAAGAGCGACAACTCGTTCGCGCTGACGTGGACCGACGGGCAGCAGTCCCTGATCCTCAGCCCAACCGGACTGAACCAGCTCAAGGGGGACACGATCTGGAGTTCGGTCAGCGTCTCGACCCACGCCGACTCGCTGCGCGGCTCCTGGCGCATGGCGTGGCTCCGTGGGTACTGCGGGGAGGGGTTCTAGCGCTCTTCGTGTGACGGGCATCACACCCGTCGGGGGGGCCCTTAACGCGGCTCCGGGGGCGGCGTCTACACGGGCAGCCACTTGCCAGCGGCGAGGGCCGTCCGCCGCACGCCACAGGAGCGAACGATGATGCGTACCCGAGCGATCCACCTCGTCGCGGCCGCCGCCCTGGCCGGCCTCGCCACCTGCAGCAAGGACAGCACGTCGCCATCCTCCCTCATCGATGACACGCAAGTCGTCGCCGACATCGCGACCTCCGCTGGAGACGCGATCGCGACCGACGTGACGACGATGATCGGAGACGAGGGGAACGCGGCGCTGCCCGCGCCGGGCATCAACTTCGACCTCTTCGGCGCGGCCAGCGACACGCTCGCCACCACCCGCTCGAAGACCTGCTACGATGTGAGCCACGCCGTCGTGACGAACTGCCTGCCCCTTTCGTCGGTGCGGACGATCGCCTTCCACGTGACGGTGGACGGCACCCGCTCCGCCACCACCTTCACGGCCGCCGTGCACCGGACGCGTGACTGGACGCTGACCCGGCTCTTCACCGGAGCCACCGAGACGGCGCGCCAGCACGACGGCGTGGGCACGAGCCACGACACGACCGTCGTGACGACCGCCGCCATGACGCGGACCCACGCCGCGACCGCGCTCGACTCCGCCATCGCGGTGGTGTTCAACCTGCCGCGCACCTCGAACCCGTGGCCGGCCTCGGGCACGATGGTGCGGGTGGCGACCGTGCACGTGACGTTCGCCAGCGCGACCAAGCAGGCCACGAAGAACTACACCAAGCGGGTCGAGGTGGACTTCCCGGCCGACGCGCAGGGGAACGTGGTCCTGAAGATCGACAGCAAGACCTGCAACCTGAACCTCGGGACGCACGCCGTGACCAGCTGCCAGTAGCCGCGCCTCGCGGCACCGGCTGACGAAAAGGCCCGGGCAGTCCCGGGCCTTTTCGTCGTCCCCGGCCCGCCGACGCGAAGCGCGGCGCCGGTACGGGGCGCCGCGCTCACACTGCCGGGGCCCTGCCCGCGCGCGCGGGCCGGTCCGCCTACTTCCGGTAGCGCGCGGTGATCGCGGGGAGGAGGTACTCGGAGAACGCCCGCTCGAGTCCGAACGCCGGCTTCCAGCCCCAGTCGGCGCGGGCCGCGTCGTCGTTCACGTCCTCGGGCCAGCCGTCGATAATCCCCTGCCGCTTTACGTCGGGCGCGAAGGTCACGTCGGCGTTCGGGAACGCCCGCCTGGTGAACTGCAGGATTTCCCCCGCCGACGGCGCGAACGCCCCGATGTTGTAGACGCGCCGGGTGAGCCTCTTGGCGGGCGCGGCGGCGAGATGGAGGAGGGCCGCCACGCCGTCGGGCATGGCCATGAACGGGATCCGCGCGTCCTCGCGCACGAAGCACGCGTACGGCTTCCCCTGCGCCGCCATGTGGAGCATCTCCGGCCCGTAGTCGCTGGTGCCGCCGGTGGGGACCGTCGCGGCGCTGATGAGCCCTGGGAACCGCAGGCCGCGGAAGTCCACCCGCCCCTGCACCGCGTCGGCGTCGAGCTGCCGGTAGTGCTCCGAATAGTAGGTGCCGAGCTGCTCGCAGTAGAGCTTGTTCGTCCCGTACATGGTGCGGGGCGTGAGCCACTCGGTCTCCTTCACCTTCCCCGCCTTCCGCTTCGCTTCGAGGCTGGGGAGGCCGTACACTGCGACCGAGCTGGGGTAGAGGAAGGTGATCTCCCGGCCCTGCAGCCGGGACTGCCCGATGGCCAGCTCGAGCAGGTTCATCGTCCCCTCGACGTTGACCTTGTGCGCCAGCGTCGGCTGGCGCTCGGACTTCGTCGAGAGGAGCGCGGCGAGGTGATGGATGACGTCGAAGTCGTGCGCCGCCGAGAGGCTCTCGATCAGCGCCTTGTCGAGGATGTCGCCGATGACGACGCGGTAGCACTTCGCCGCCATCACGTCGTCCATCGGGTGGAGGTCGAGCGCGACGACGCGGACGTCGGCCTGGTCGGCGAGGGTCTCGATCAGCCCGTGGCCGATCTCCCCACTCGCGCCGGTGATCAGGACTGTCTTCACGGCCATTGGGTGTCCTCCTTGGACGACGCCGAGGCGCGCAAAGAGCATACCACGCCTCGCGCCACGCCCCTCCACCCACTGCCGGCCGGAGTGGCGGGCAGGGCCGGCATCAGCGGGGCGCGGCCGGCCGGACGTCGCCCTTCGGGGCGTCCCCCGCGTTCGCCGGTGGCGCCGCCCATCCCGCCGCCGCAGCGCGCTGGAGCGCCAGCGTCGAGTCCGCGGTGTACATCATCGCCGCGCCCTTCTCGTAGACCAGCACGCCGCCCAGGTGCCCCACCCGCACGCCGATCGCCGCCACGACGAACGTCGCCACCATGGCCGCAGTCGCGGCCCAGCGCGCCTTGCGGTCCTTCAGCGCGAGGCCGAGGCCCGCGATGGCCAGCGTCACCCCCGCCCCCCAGACGAAGTAGTCCGCCGCCTCCGAGTGAGAGCGGATGGTGCCGCGCGGGAAGATGCGGCGCACCACCCGCGCCTCGTGCTCGCCGGTCTGCTTCACATAGAGGCCGGCCCCGAGCAGCACCAACTGGAGCACGACGATCACCGCCCACGCGCGCCGCGTTGCCCACCCCTTCCACCAGGCGATGACGGCGGCCAGCGCGAGGAACGGAATGATGAACGCGAGCCCGAGGGGCACGTGCACCAGCGCAGGATGCAGGGGAACACCTTCCACGAATGGCCTCCAAGTGGTCGTGCGGATGAATGAATGGTGCGCACGCGGCGGCCGCGAGCCCACGGCCGCCGCGCGGGGCGCGCGCGGACGTGCGTGGCGCGCTACGCGACCCGCTGCCCCGGCGCGACGTCCTGGTCGGGCCGGAGCAGTACCACGTCGCCCTCCGCGGCGTACACACCCAGCACCAATACCTCCGAGAGGAAGCCGGCGACGCGCTTGGGGGGAAAGTTCACCACCGCCACCACGAGGCGCCCCACCAGCTCCTCGGCGCGGTAGCGCGTCGTGATCTGCGCGCTGGAGCGCCGCTCCCCCAGCTCCCCGAAGTCGAGGCGCAGCCTATAGGCGGGCTTCCGGGCCTCGGGGAAGGGCTCGGCGGCCACGATCCGCCCCACCCGAACGTTCACCTTCAGGAAGTCGTCCCAAGTGATCGGCGGCGCCGCGGCGCCCGCTGCCCCGCTCACTCCGGCGCCTCCTCGATCGCGCTCGCCACCCCGAGCCGCCGCCACACGAAGTAGACCGGGATCCCCACCACGACGATCAGCAGCCCCGGCCAGGTGTAGAGCGGCTTCTCGACCAGGAGGATCACCATCACCGCACCCGTCAGCACGGTGTACAGCGCCGGCATCCACGGGTACCCCAGCACCCGGTACGGCCGCTCCGCCCCGGGCCGCAGATAGCGGAGGCGGAACAGCGCGAGGACGGTGAGGAAGTAGAACAGCACCGCCGCGAAGATGACGTAGTCGAGGAGCTGGCTGTAGGAGCCGGAGAGCGCCAGGACCGAGGTCCACAGCGCCTGCCCCCAGAGCGCCACCTTCGGCGTGTGGTGCCGGAGATCCACCTTCCCCGCCGTGCGGAAGAAGAGCCCGTCGTGCGCCATCGCGTACGAGACCCGCGCCCCCGAGAGGATGAGCCCGTTGTTGCAGCCGAAGGTCGAGATGAGGATCGCGATCGCCATCACCGTCCGCCCGGCGTCGCCGAAGATCACCTGCGCCGCCGCCGTGCCGACGCGGTCCTCGGCGGCGTGCTGGAGGTCGGCGAAGGGGAGGACGCTGAGGTACGAGAGGTTCGCCAGCACATAGAGCAGCCCGACGAGGAGCGTCCCCGAGGCGAGCGCGATCGGCAGATTGCGCCGCGGGTTCTGCACCTCCGCCGCGGCGAACGTCACGTTGTTCCAGGCGTCGGACGAGAAGAGCGAGCCCACCATCGCGGCGCCGACCACCGGCACCAGCGCGAGCGTGAACCCGTGGCCGCCCCAGAAGCTCCCGAAGTTCTGCGTGACGGCGGCGGCCTGTCGGCCGATCGTGAGCCCGAGGAGGATGAGGCCGCCGAGCGCGACGACCTTGGCGGCGGTGAGGACCGTCTGGATCCACGCCCCCATCCGCACGCCCTGCACGTTGACCCAGGTCAGCAGCACCACGGTCCCGATGCCGACGATCCGCTGCCAGCTCACGCCGATCTCGATCGTCTGCGGCACGGCCGGCGGCTTCCCCAGCAGCGTGAAGAGGGCGTCGCCGAGCGAGGGGACGTGCCCCAGCGAGAGGAAGACCCTCGGCGAGACGGCCGGCCAGAGCACCGCGAGGAACTTGGCGAACGCCACGCCCACCGCGGCGATCGTCCCCGTCTGAATCACGAGGAGCAGCGTCCAGCCGTAGAGGAAGCCCCACAGCGGCGAGAGCCCCTCGCGCAGGAAGACGTACTGGCCGCCGGCCCGCGGGAACATCGCGGCCAGCTCACCCTGGGTGAGCGCGCCCATCACCGTCATGAGAGCCGTCACCGCCCACACGACGACGAGGAGGCCGGGCGTGCCGACCTGGCGGGCGATGTCGGCGGGGACGATGAAGATGCCCGAGCCGATCATCGAGCCGACGACGAGGGCGACGGCGGCGGTCAGGTTGATGCCGCGGACGAGGGCGGTGCTGGTCCCGGTCACGAGGGCGTCCTCGGGGAGTGGGGAGTGGGCTATGCTACCGGGTGCGGCGGGCCTTCGTCAACGGAGGCCGGCGGCAGCGGGCCGCGCGGCGGCGCGTCGCGGGGAGGAGGGCGAGGCGAATCACCTCGTCCGCCTTCTCGACCAGGTGGATCTTGAGCTTCCGCTTCACGCTCTCCGGCACGTCGCGGAGGTCGGACTCGTTGGCCGCCGGGATGATCACGGTGCCGATGCGACTGCGCACCGCGGCGCCGAGCTTCTCCTGCAGGCCGCCGATCGCCAGGACCTGCCCGGTGAGGGTGATCTCCCCGGTCATCGCGAGATCGTTGCGGATGGGCCGCCGCGTGAAGAGGCTGGCGAGCACGGTGGCGATCGTCACCCCCGCCGACGGGCCGTCCTTCGGGATCGCCCCCTCCGGGAAGTGGAGGTGCACATCCACCTTCCGGAACGCGCCCGGGCGGATACCGAGGTCCTCGGCGCGGCTCCGCACCCACGACGCGGCCGCCTGAACCGACTCGAGCATCACGTTGCCGAGCTGGCCCGTGACGGAGAACTGCCCCGTGCCGACCATCGCGATGGCCTCCACGGGGAGGAGGTCGCCGCCGCTGCCCGTCCACGCGAGGCCGTTGGCGACGCCTACGGTGGGCACCGCCGGCGTGCGGTCGTTCCGGTAGGGGGGCGCGCCGAGGACCTCGTCGATGAGGGCGGCGTCGAGGGCCCACGGCCCTTCCCCGCCCCCGGCCTTCCGCAGCGCGAGGCGGCGCAGGAGCGCGGCAAGGTGGCGCCGCAGGCTGCGCACCCCCGTCTCCCGCGCGTACCCTTCGACGAGCCCCTCCAGCGTCGCGTCGGTCACCAGCACCTCGGCGTCGGAGAGCCCGTGCTCCGGGAGGAGCTGCGGGAGGAGATGCTTCCGCGCGATCTCGACCTTCTCCTCGACGGTGTACTCCGGCAGCTCAACGATCTCCAGCTGGTCGAGGAGCGCCTCCGGCATCTCGGGCTCGGTGCTCGCCGTGGCGATGAAGAGCACCGCCGACAGATCGAACGGCACGTTGAGGTAGAGGTCCAGGAACGCGCCGTTCCGCTCGGGATCGAGGAGCTCCAGGAGGGCCGCCGCGGGATCGCCCTGCCCCGGTCGCGGCGCCACCATCTTGTCGATCTCGTCGATCATCATCACCGGGTTGCGCGCGCCGGCGCGGCGGATCTCC
>JBEKGT010000135.1:0-5989 GCA_050012655.1 Gemmatimonadales bacterium
GCTACTCGGTCACCGTGCCCGGCGACCTCGCCCCCGGCCTCCACTGGGCGCAACTCGCCGCCACGGCGCCGAGCGGCGAGGTGGTCACCGACAGCGTGCGCGTCTACGTGCGGCCCGCGGGATGGATTAGGCCGCCGGCCACCTTCGCGCGCCGCGCGGACGGCACGATCCCCGTCGTGGTAGAGGTCGCGAGCCGGATGGGCGGGGACGTCCGCGGCGCGCACCTGCCGCTCGTCGCCGTCGTCGGCGACGCGGTGGCGCCCCTCGCCGAGGACGATTCGGCGGGGACGTACACCGGCTCGGTGCGGGCGGGCGCCGCGGCAAGCCGCGTGATCCTCGCTTCGCTCGTCGGTGACCTCCAGCGGCGCGTGGTGGAGATCGCGTCTCCCGTCGGCGTCCGCGCCGGCGCCGCGCCGGGCGCCCCCGTGAGCGCGCATGCCGCAGCGGGGCAGGGTGGCGCCGCCGCGCCTTCGCTCCCGACCTACGCCGCCGCCATCCGCTTCGAGCATCCTCCCGCCGTGGACGGCGATCTCGCCGACTGGCCCGCCACCGCCGCGCAGCCGGTCGTGATCGGGCCCGGGAGCTTCCTCCTCACCGATTCGTCCGTCTACCACGGCGCGCAGGATCTGTCGGCGCGCCTCCGCTTCGGGTGGGACGACTCCACTCTCTACGCCGCGGGGGAAATCACCGACGACTCCGTAACGACGGGCGACGCGTGGGACATCGACCGCGTCAACTTCGTCTTCGACATGAAGCACGACACGTCTCCCCTCACCTACGCGAGCGCCAATCCTCCGCTCAACGAGTGGCAGGAGGACGACTACTGGGTCTTCTTCCGCTACGGGCAGGCGGTGATCCGGCGCTTCGGGAAGGTGAACGCCGACCCCATCCCCGGCGCGCGGCTCGCCACGCGCCGCACGGCCACCGGGTGGGCGTACGAGGCCGCCATCCCGCGCGCCGCCCTCCCCGGCTACGTGCCGTTCGTCGGGCAGGTGGCGGGCCTTCAGGTCTTCGTCACCGATGGCGATGGCGACCGCACCGCCACGGAGCTGATGTGGTCGGCGAAGTGGCCGTACACCGCCGACGGCATCGAGTGGCGCCTCGCCGAGCTGGCCACCCTCCTCTTCGTGGACGCGCCCTCACCGTGACTTCGCCCCTCGATCTCCTTACGCGCACCGACAAGTGGTTCCTCTCGGCGGGAGAGGGGCTCCTGTGGGCGCCGCCGTTCCCCATCTGGCTCCACGTCCCCGGCTTCTGGGACGAGGCGCACCTGTTCCAGTACCCGGTGGGGCCGCTCTTCACGGTGTCGTTCGTGGACGACGGCGGGCGGGTGCTCGACCTCGACCTCGTCGGCCAGCGCTGGACGCCTGCGGCGCTGGAGTCGGCATACCAAGTGCGCGCTCCCGCCGGCACGCCGCCAGCGCCGCTGGTGCTCGTGGAGTCGCGGATGGTGCTGCCGGGGCTGGTGCTCGCGAGCGAGTGGACGCTCAAGAACGCGGGCGACGCGCTGCTCAAGCTCCACGCGGTGGCGTGGTCGGCCGCGCCGGGCGACGACGTGCCCGCCGGATCGGTGAAGGCGTCGGAGACGGAGATCACCTGGCCCCGCCGCCTCAAGGACCGGCGGGTGCAGGAGCGCGTGGTCGAGTTGAGCCTCGCCCTGGCGCGCGGCACCGACACGTGGGGCGCGGCGCGCTCGGAGTTCACGGCCAACCACCCGCACTTCCGCCTCACGCCGTTCTGGGACCGGTGGGACCCGGTGCGCGGAGGGCTCGGCAATCGCGCCGACCTGGACGGCGTCTCCCCGGCTGGGCTGGTGTACGTGGGCGTGCACCGCGCGCTGGAGATCGCGCCCGGCACGTCGGTGCGCCTCGCGGTGGCGCTGCACGTGGACCCGGGGCTCACCGTGCGCCCGGCGGCGGTGGAGACCGCGGCATTCGCGCCGAAGAAGGCCTCGACCTTCGCGGCGGCGAGCCGCGCGCACTGGGCGGAGTACTTCGCCGCGCTCCCCGGTTTCCGCTGCAGCGACCCGTACTTCGAGCGGTCGTGGGCGTACCGCTGGTACGGTCTCAAGCTGAACGCCATCGCCGGCGGATGGGGGAACTACCCGCACCCCACGGTGTGCGAGGGGATCGCCGTCTTCCACGAGCCGATCACCTACAGCGCGCAGTGCCATATGCGCGAGCTGCGGTGGGCGGCGGACCCGGAGTGGGCGCGGGGGGTGCTGCGCACCTTCCTCGCGCACCAGAAGAGCGACGGCTCGTTCCACGGCCGCATCTACGTGGACCATCTGCAGGGCACCGACTTCTATCACGCCGACTGGGGGGGCGCGCTCGAAGCGCTCGACGCCGTGCACCCGAGCGACGCCTTTCTCAAGGAGGTGCTGCCGGGGCTGGCGCGCTACGCGGAGTGGATCCTCCTCACCCGCGACCCGGAGGGGCGGGGGCTCTACGACGTGGTCGACCAGTACGAGACGGGCCAGGAGTACATGAGCCGCTACCAGGCGGTGGATCCGGACGCCGACCGCTATGGCTGGGAGAACCGCCTCCGGCTCAAGGGCGTGGACGTGACCGTGTACGCCTACCAGCTCTTCCGCGCGCTGGAGCGGCTCGGCCCGCGGGCGGGCCTCGACGCGGAGCTGTGGCGCAAGCGGGCCGCGAAGACCGCCAAGGCGATGCTGCACAAGATGTGGGACAAGGACGCCGCCATGTTCTCCGACCTGAACCCGCAGACGGGGGAGCGCACCGGGGTGCGGGCGGCGGTGTGCTTCTATCCCTACTTCACCGACCTGGTGGGGGAGGCGCACCTCCCCGGTTTCGCGCAGCACCTCTTCGACGCCGATGAGTTCTGGACGCCCTTCCCGGTCCCCTCGTCGAGCCGCATGGACCCGCTCTACGACCCCGACGCGGCGTGGAAGGGGAAGCGGCACAACTGCCCGTGGAACGGCCGCGTCTGGCCGATGACGAACAGCCACATCGCCGAAGCGATCGCGGCGGTGGCGCTGCGCCACGTGCCCGCCTTGCGCGCGCACGCGGCGGAATTCGTCACCAAGTACGTGCGGATGATGTTCTGGGACGGCGACGCCGAGCGGCCCAACGCCTTCGAGCACTACCACCCGGTGAGCGGGCGGCCCTGCGCGTACCGCGGGATAGACGACTACCAGCACTCGTGGATCAACGACCTGGTGGTGCAGTACGTCATCGGGCTGCGCCCCGAGGGTGCGGGGCGGTTCGTGGTGGACCCGTTCCCCTTCGCGCTCGACGGCTTCGAGGCGCACGGCCTCCCGATGCAGGGGGCGTCGGTGGACGTGCACCGCGCGGGGGAGGACGTGACGGTGCGGGTGAACGGGCGCGACGCCGGCCGCGGGACGGTGGGGACGCGGATCGAGGTCGAGCTGTGACGGTCCGCGTCTCCCTCATCGCCGATCCGGGGCGGGAGGAAGATGCGGCGTGGCGCTGGCTCGACGCCCGCTCCGGCGTGCGGGCGCAGCGGTACGGGGTGGCGAACGCCGCGGCGGCGCTCGCCGAATCGGACGTCATCTGGGTGCACGCCTCCACGAGCGTGGACCTCCCCGAGCCGCACCGCTTCGAGGCGTTCGTGTCCCAGGGGGGCGGGCTCCTCCTCACGCTCCGCGCCGCGGAGCTGGTGGAGGCGTTGCGCTTCGAGTCGGCTCCGCCGAACGACCGGCGCGCTACGGCGTGGCGCCACGAGACGGACGAGTGGTGGACCAGCCCCTTCCACTCGATGAGCGCCTACCCGCACGTGAGGGGGATCGCGACCTACGGCCCGCATCCCCTGATGGCGGGGCTGCACAACGGCACCTACTGCTGGGCGCCCTCCGACGGGGAGCCGTACGCCTGGGCGTGCTACTCCGGCGGTGCGCGCCCCGCCGACGGGCACGCGGTCGGGGTCGAGCGCGCCTACATCGTCCAGAACGCCGACCGCGTGGTGGCGTGGGAGTACGAGCCGGGGCGTGGGCGGGTGCTGTGCATCGGCGCCTACCTCTACTTCGCTGCGCCCGACCCGCTCCTCCGCACCCAGCTCGAGACGCTCGCCGGCAACGCCATCGCGTGCGTGGAGCGGGAGGCCGCCACGACGCGGAGGCCGCGCTGGCCCCTCCCGGGGCGCACCGCCGCGCCGTCCGAGGCGCTCCTCCTCCCTGACGCGCTGGACCTGGACGGGAAGCTCCCCGATCCCGCCGACGACCCGATCGCCTTGGCGGGCGCCGTGGCCGCCGACGAGCCGTGGGACCTCGCGGGCCGCCGCCTCCTCGCCGTGGGCGGCGAGCGCTCGGGGGTGCGGGAGATGTGGACCCATCCGCACCGCAGCATCTCGGCGTGGGAGGTCCTCGCCGGCGGGCAGCCGGCCCTCGGCGCCGAGGTGACGGTGAGCGCCGACGCGCTGCGCCGGGCGCTGCACGCGGGGCGGGAGCGGGTGGAGGAGACGGTGTTCGTGGCACTCGAGCACGCGGTAGCGCTGGTGGACTACCACTGGCTGCGCGGGCGGCGGGAGTCGGGAGGCGGCGAGCCGCTGGAGCTGGAGCTGCGGCTCGACACCGACCTCCGGCGGATGTGGCCCTTTCCGGCGGGGTGCGGCGGCAACCTCCGCTACCGCGCGGGGAACGACGGCCGCGTGGCGGCGGTGGAGGCGGAGAGCGGCGACGGCATCGTTGCGTTCTTCTTCAGCCGGCCGGTGTCGCTTCGCCTCGAGCCCATCGTCGGCGACCGGCCGGCGGTGCGCTGCACCGCGAAGGCAACGCTCACCACGCCCTTCCGCCTCGCCGTCGTGGGGGGCGCCGACCGCGACGACCTCGAGCGCAATCTGCGCGCGGCGCGCCGGCACGGCGTGCCGGGCCTGGTGCGTCAGCGCCTCGAGCGTGCCGCGACCTTACGCGACGCGCGGCTCGCCGTGCACTCCGGCGATAGCACCCTCGACCGCGCGGTGGAGTGGGCCAAGCGCCGGCTCGACCTCTTCCTCGCCGACGCGCCGGGGGTCGGGCGCTCCCTCCTCGCCGGCTACGCCCCCTCGACGCCGGGGTGGGGCGACGGCCGGCCCGGCTACGCCTGGTTCTTCGGCCGCGACGCCTGCTGGACCGCGTTCGCCCTCCTCGCCGCGGGGGAGTTCTCTTTGGTGCGGCAGGTGCTCCGCTTCCTCGGCGACCGTCAGGACGTGACGGGGAAGATCCTCCACGAGGCGACGACCTCGGGGCAGTTCCACTACGACGCCGCCGACTCGACGCCCCTCTACCTCCTGCTCGCCGCGCGCTACCTCGCGTGGACGGGGGACGCCGCCTTCGTAACGTCCATCTGGCCGCGGGTGGAGCGCGCCTACCAGTTCTGCCTCACCACCGACAGCGACGGCGACGGCCTGATCGAGAACGCGCCCGTCGGCCACGGGTGGATCGAGGACGGGCCGCTGGGGGGCGCGTACGTCACCCTCTATCTCGCGTCCCTCTGGCACGCGGCGCTCGAGGGGCTCGCCGCCGCGGCCGACGTCCTCGGGAATCCCCGCTTCCACGCGGAGTGCGCCGCGCGGGCCGCGCGCGCCGGCTCGGCGATCGAGGACCGGTTCTACGACGAACGGCGGCGCGGCTACGCCCTCGACCTCCGCGCTGGCGGAGCGCCGACGTGGAAGGACACCGCCCTCGCCGCCGTGCCGGTGCTGCTCCGGGCCGTGAATCCGCTGCGCGCGACGCGGGTCCTCGACGCCCTCGGCACCGAGCGGTTCAGCGCGCCGTGGGGGGTGCGGCTCCTCCCGGTGGACGATCCGCTGTTCGACAAGACGGGCTACCACCAGGGTTCGGTGTGGCCCCTCTTCACGGGGTGGGCGTCGCTCGCGGAGTACGTGACGGGGCGCGGCGAGGCGGCGTACGCGCACCTCTTGGCGAACGCTCGGCTGGCGTTCGCGCGGCAGCGGGGCGCCTTCGACGAGGTGCTGCACGGGACGGAGGAGCGCGCGGAGGGAGTGTGCGCCGACCAGGCGTGGTCGGCGG
>JBEKGT010000136.1:0-5985 GCA_050012655.1 Gemmatimonadales bacterium
GGCCCCACGAGTTGTCCATCCGGACCCGGAGGCGGTGTGGGCCCGCCGCGAGCCGCACGTTGACGAAGTCCTGGACGCCGTCGCCGCGCAGGTCCGACCGGCCGAGGACGGAGTCGCCGTCGAGGAGCGTGACGGCGCGGCCGGGCTCGCCGCGCACGCCGATCCACAGCCGGTCGGTGGCGAGCACCGTCCCGTCGGTCGGGGCGAAGATCTCGACGCCAGGCCCCGCGACGAAGCCGCGCCGCCGCTCCGTCTCGCGCTCCGCCGTCGTCCGGAGGGGCGCGATGCGGAGGCTGTCGGGGCCGGCGGAGGCGCGCACCGGCTCGACCGTGACGACGATGGGCGTCCACTTGTCCGCCGCGTGCCACAGGAGGAGCTCGCGTCCGCTCCGGTCGCGGATCGTCGCGTGGGCAGCGGCGCGCGGGTAGGCCCAGGGCTCCGCCGTCGTCGTCGTCGCCGCGTGGGCCGCGACGCTACCCGTATCCGGCGCCGAAGGCGGGCGCACCGAGGAGACGCCGTGGCCAGGGGTCACCGGCTCCACTGCGGGGGCCGCCTGGGCCGGGTCCCCGGCCGTGGCCGGGGCGTCGCCTTCCACCAGGCGCCATCCGTCGGGGAGAGCGAGCGTCACGTCGGGCCAGCCCGCCGCGCGCGGGGCGACGAGCAGCTCCGCGGTCCCCGTCGCGCCGAGCGCATCGGCGCGCGGGAGACTGTCGAGGACCAGGCGGAGGTTGCGGCCGATGGCGGGGTGCGGCGCGACCGACACGGCGGCCACGAGGCGCTCGCGGTCCGCGGCCGGGCCGCGCAGCTCCACTTCGGCCGAGTCGGACGGATGCGACGACCAGGCGGTGACGACGGCGTGGCCGTGCGGGGCGATCTCCGCCACGGCGATCTCCTGGCCGGCCGGCGCGGTGCGCAGCGTGTCGGCCGAGGCGGCGGCGGAGTCCAGGGGCTGGGCGAACCGGACGCCGAGGCCCCGCACCGGCGCGTCGTACGGGTTGTCGATGCGGACCGCGTACTCCACCAGGGCGCGGGTCGTGTCGCGGACCACGCGCGCGGCCGTGCACGCGGCGGCGGGAGCGGCGATGGAGTCGGTACGCGGGGCGGCGGCGCTGCGCTCGACGAGGAAGCGCATCTCCACCCGCCGGTTCAAGGCGCGGCCCTCGGCGGTGCCGTTCGCGGCGATCGGGCGGTCGAAGCCGAAGCCCGCGGCGGAGAGCTGGCGCGCCGGGATGCCGTGGCGGGCGAGGTAGGCCACCACCGCGCGGGCCCGGGCGAGCGAGAGCCGCAGGTTGCCGGTGCGGGTCCCGGCGGAGTCGGTGTGGCCGTCGATCTCCACCCGCGCCCCGGGGACGGCGCGGACCATCGCGACGGCGCGATCGAGCACCGCGCGGGAGGCCGGGAGCAGGGTCGCGCGCGCGGTGGCGAAGTTCACGCCGCGCAGGATCACCGGCGCGACTTGCGCCGCCGGCGCCGCCGCCCGCACCGGAGTGCTCGCGGGGCACGCGACGGTGTCGGTGATGGTCGTGTCGGGCCGCGGGAGCCGCGCGGCGCGCGCGGTGAACTGCCAGGGGAGCGGGACGCGCACCGCGCGGACCCGCCCGGCGCGCGGCAGCAGCCGGAACACCACGCGCGGCGTGGTCCAACCGTCGCCGTCGCGCACTTCAAGGTCCGCTTCGGCGTCGGCGGCGGGACGGACGTCCGCGGGGACGGTGCTGAGGTCCATGCGGAAGGCGTGCCGGCCGGTCGGCAGGTTGCGGAAGGAGAACCGGCCCTCGGCGTCGGTCGTGGCGACGTCGCCGTCCTGCGTCCAGACGTCCACGCCGGCGACGCCGGGCTCGCCCGGCTCCTGCTCGCCGTCGTCGTTCTCGTCCACCCACACCTTGCCGATGGCGGCGCGGGTCTCCATCGGGGAGCCGAGGCGCACCCGGACGAAGGCCGTCGCCGTGGCGGAGCGGGCGACGTCGGCGAAGGCCGTCGCGACGGCGGTGTTGAGAAGGAGATCTCGGCTGCCCGCGACCACGGAGGTGGTGTAACGGACGATCGTACGGGCGCCGGCCGCGAGCGGGCCGGCCACGAAGAACACCACGCCGCTGTCGCGTACCACGGTGGAGTCGGCGCCGGCGGCGCTCCTCGGGACGAGGCGCAGCTGGCTCGGCAGGCGGTCGTAGACCCGGATGTCGCTCAGGGGCACGGGTCCGGTGTTCCGCACGGTGAGGGCGAAGGGCGCGGTCTCGCCGAGCCCCGCCTCGAGCACGCCGGCGGACTTCTCGAGCGATAGCGTGGCGCCGCCGAGGTTCACCACGGTGATGGCTGCGGCGGACGCTGCCACCGCCGCGGCGTTGGTGGCGGCCGCCGTGGCCACGTTGGTGAGACGGACGGTGTCCACGGTGTTGTGGGTGACCCGCACGTCGATCTCGACGCGGGCGTCGCTGCTCGTGCCGAGGCTGGCGAACGTCCAGCGCACCAGCTGGCCGTCCACCTGGGCTGCGGGGCGGGCCGCGACGAACTCCAGGCCGGCGGGCAGGGTGTCGGCCACGACGAGGCTCCACACCGGCACGGCGGACGACCGGTTCTCGACGTGGATGCGGTAGGTCAAGGTGTCGCCGACCTGGACGGTGCTCCGGCCGGCGAGCGTCTTGTCCACATGGACGTCGGGGAGCACGAGGCCGGTGGTGGCCGTGGACGATGCGACGGTGTCAGGGCCGACCGGGGTGCCGTACGCCGCGGACGCGACGTTCGTCACCTGGGCCAGCGCGCCCATCACGGCCCGGAAGGTGACGCTCCCCGTGGTCCCGCCGGTGACGTCGCCGAGGCCGACGCGCAGGGTGCGCGTGGCGGCGTCGTAGGCCGCGGTATCGGTGCCGGACGGCGGCTGGCCGCCGGTGCGCACCGAACCCGGGACGAAGGTGAGGCCGGAGGGCAGGGGATCGGTGAACGTCAGCCCGGTGGCGGCATTCGAGCCCGAAGCGGTGAAGGAGAGGGTGTAGGTCAGGGTGTCGCCGGTGGTCGCGCTCGCGCGATCCACACTCTTGGTGAGCGCGACGGCGATGCCGGCGTCGCGGACGGCGGTGTGGTCGGTGACGGCGTCCGTCTTGGTCGGGTCCGCCGTGCTCGTCGCCGTCACGAGCACCGGGTCGGTGGTGCCGCGCTGCGTGCGGCCGGGCGGCACGACGACGACCACGAGGAAGCGTACCGACTGCTGCATGGCGAGCGGGATGGGCGCGGTCACGGCGGTGTCGCCCGCGTCCAGCAGGCCGTCGCCGTTCACGTCCACGTAGACGTGCGCGGAACGGCCGAGCCCATCGAGGATGGCCAGGGTGAAGCGGTCGGGGCCGTTGCCGGTGTTGGTGAGGGTGTGGGCCAGCACCACGGTGGTGCCGGGGTCGGTGGTGACGCTCTGCGGCGGCACGAGGGCCACGTCCGCCAGCTGCCCGACGGTCACCGTGACCGTGGGCGACGTCAGGCTGTCCGGCTGGCCGCTGGCGCCGATGAAGGTGACACGGGCGGTGTTGGGGATGACGGTGCCCATCGGCGTCTGCGCCCGCGCGAGCGGGACGGCGCCGAAAATGCCGGCGCAGACCCCCGCCGCGACCCGAAGGGCGCGGAGGGGCCTGCGCAGGCACGACCCAGCGTTGATCAGCACCTTCAGTCCCGGCGTACGGCTACTTCACCTGCACGCGGAGCCAGAAGGTCGCGCTGCCGGCGGGTGCCAGGCTCCCGCTCAGCGTCGCGGTCACGGTCCCGGCGGCGTAGTTGATGCTCGACCACGCGCCGCCGACGTTGGTGTTCGAGATGTAGGTCAGCTGCGCCGGGATGGCGTCGGTCACGGAGACGCTCGTCGCCGCAGCCGCGCCATTGTTCGTCACGGTGACCTTGTACTGGACGTACTGTCCGGGGAGCACCGTCCCGGAGACGAGGGTGACCTGGTCGTCCAGGTACGCCGCCTTGGTGATGGCCAGGGACGGGCGCACGACCGTGAGGTCGGCGAAGCCGGTGTCGAACTTGGAGCCGTCACCGGCCGCCGTGGCCTTGAGCACCAGGGTGTCCTTGGTGCCGGCGGCCACGTTCCCGAGCGTGTACGTCACGGCGATGTTCTGCGACGCGCCGGCCGCGAGCGGGCCGATGGTCGTGCTGCTGCCGGCGACGCCGTTCACCGTCACGATGGTGATCGCCGCGCCGGGGTGGGACGACAGCAGATTGAACGACTCGGGCCCGTTGCCGTTGTTGACGACGGAGTACGTGAAGCTGTACGCCGCGGCCCCGTTGGTGGGCAGCTGCTGGAGGTTCTGCGCGCCGTCGGGGGTCACGGCCACCGCCCGCGTCTGCACGGGGGTGATCGTCGTGACCTGGACGTCCGTCGTGGCCGGGTGCCGCCGCGACGCCGCGGTCAGCGAGTAGTTCGTGGCCACGCCGCCCTCACCGGCGTTCACGTTATAGACGATCTTCACCGTGATCGACGCGCTCTGCGCGACCGGGACCGCGGAGAGTGCGGCGTTCAGCAGCGCCAGCGAGGCGTAGGTGGTGGAGCCGTACCGGTACCCGGTCACGGTGATCACGCCGGCCACCGAGATGTTCTCGCTGACCGAGAGGCTGTCGGTGCCGTTGCCGATGTTCTGGATCGGGAACGACAGCGTGTCGGCGGAGCTGGGGGAGGCGGGGGTCACCGAGGCTACCCCGGTGACGTCGACGCCGGGCGCGAAGCCGACGGTGATGCTCACCGACGCCGACACGTTCGAGTACGTGTTGGTGTTCGCGTCGGTGAAGGAGGCGGTGGCGGTGTTCGTGATGACGGTCCCTTCCGGCGTCTGCGCCTGCGCCACGTGCACCGCGGCGAAGGCTGCGAAGGCGGCGAGGACCAGCACCCGTGCGATTCTCCAGGCGTGGGTCTTCATGGCTGTCTCGTTTCTCCTAGGGAGTTCGGGTTAGGCCCCGCGCCGATTCGGCACGGGCTGGTCCTGGGGACGCGTCGCGAGCTGCGCCCGGAATTCGGCGCTGACGCGGGCGCCGGGGAGCAGGTCGCCCTGCACCATCCAGCGGATGTGGGAGTACAGCTCCGCCGGAGCGGGCACGTTCACGCGACGGCCGTCCACGATGCGCTGCACCATGGGCTCCGCCGAGTACGTCTTCCCGCCATCGATCGAGTACGTCACCGACGTGCTCTGCCGGTCCGCGGCCGCCGTGCCGAGGATGTAGCGCATCCCGTTGGGCACGGGATTGTCGAACACCACGTTCCGGACTGCGGCGCTGCGAGAGTTGATGAACCGCAGCTGGTACCGCACGGTGTCGCCCGGCAGGACTTCGTTCGCCCGTCCGATCGCGCGCGCCGTGAGGTTCTCCGCCGTGACCACCAGCGGCTGGGGCGGCGCCACCTGCGCGCGCGCGGGGCCGGCGGCCCACGCGGACGCGAGACTCACGGCGACCGCCAGCAGGGTGAAGAGCTTTCTCATGCGTTCCTCCTGGAACAGGGACTGGGGTGTGCCGGCTCATCTGCGCCGGCGCTGGGTCTCCGCTGGGTCGGTACGACAGCGGAACCATGTATCGCAGGAAGCAACTGGCGTGCCACGAATGCGACACGCATTAACATATTGTATTGCAATGTGTTAGCGAATTCCGACGAAGATAATCAGCTTTGTGGGGTTTGCCTTATGCAGTAGTAATGTGCATCTCGCGGTGTAGCGTATTGCTACTTGATGCGGGCGATGAAGCTGACCGACGCCACGTTGTTCGGCGCCACGTTGCTGAGGGGGTTCTGGAGGGACCAGCGGAGGCGGTTGACGCAGCCGTCGTAGCCGGCGGGTGCGGAGCACCCGGCCGAGACCGGCGTGTAAGTCCACGTGACGCCGCCGTCGCTGGAGTACGCGATCGTGACGGTGACGCCGGAGGGGAGCGAGCTGGTGGTGCTCCCCACCTTGAACTGCACCTGCGGCGCGACCGAGTCCACCTCGACCACGCCCACCGCGGGGTCGGTCCCCGCGTTGGTGGCGG
>JBEKGT010000137.1:0-5979 GCA_050012655.1 Gemmatimonadales bacterium
CGCCCGGCGCCGTTTTCCCCGGCGCGTCGGAGGCGGTCCGCTTCGTGGACGCGGCCGGCGTGCTCGTCGGGCTCGCGCTCCCGCGCCGCGTCGAGTGGACCGGGTGGCGGGCCCCGGAGGCGTGGCCGGCGGTGACCCTTCCCGGCAAGCGCCTCGCCGGCGCGTGGGACCTCATCGGCGACCTGCCGGCGGTCCTCGCCGGCGATCTCGCGGCGCTTCTGGCCGAGCACGGCGAGGCCGTCATCCCGCGCGGCGTGACGGTGCTCGGCGACCCCGCGCTGGTGGCGGTCGGCGACGCCGCGGTCGAGCCGCAGGTCGTCTTCGACGTGCGCAAGGGGCCGATCGTCCTCGCGCCGGGCGTCGAGGTGCGTGCGTTCACCCGCCTCGCCGGTCCGCTCGCCGTCGCGCGCGACACGCGCCTCGTCGGCGGTCAGATCTCCGGGAGCGCCATCGGCCCGCGGTGCATCGTCCACGGCGAGGTCTCGAGTTCGGTGTTCCTCGGCTACGCCAACAAGTCACACGACGGCTTCCTTGGACACTCCGTCGTGGGCCGGTGGGCGAACCTCGGCGCCGGCACCATCACCTCGAACCTCAAGAACACCTACGGCCCGGTGCGCCTCACCCTGCACGGCGTCCGGCACGAGACGGGGCTCACCAACCTCGGCACCCTCTTCGGCGACCACGTGAAGACGGCCATCGGCACGATGCTCCCCACCGGGTGCGTGGTCGGCGTCGGCGCGAACCTGTTCGGGTCTGAGCGGCCGCCGGCCGAGGTGGCCCCGTTCGCCTGGGGCCTCGGCCGGGACGGCCCCTGGCTGGAGGCGGGGCGGTTCGTCGAGATCGCCGGGCGGGTGCTGCCCCGGCGCGACATCGCGGTGGACGACGCGATGCGCCGCTACCTCGCCGCGGTCTGGGGCGCCGCCACCCGCGAGACGCCGTGCGGCTGACCGTCCTCGGCTCGGGCAGCCGCGGGAACGCGCTGCTCCTCGAAGCCGGCGGCGACGCCCTCCTCGTCGACGCCGGATTCTCGTTTCGGGACCTGCTCCGCCGCCTCGACGCTGCCGGGCGCGATCCTGCCGCCATCCGCGCCATCGCCCTCACCCACGAGCACGGCGATCACGCCCGATGCGCGGGGAAGGCCGCCGCCGCCTGGCGGGTCCCCCTCTGCGCCAGCGCCGGGACCCTCGCGGCGCTCGGTGACCGTGCGGGCGCCGCCGAGACCGTGCCCTTGCCCGCGTCGCGCCGGGTGGCGTGCGGCGCCTTCACGCTCACCGCCTACCCGACGGCGCACGACGCCGCGGATCCCGTGGTGCTGGTGGTGGAAGACCGTGAGGGGCGGCGCACCGGCGTGGCGTACGATGTCGGCTCGCCCACGACGGCGCTGCGCCTCGCCTGCCGGGACCTCGACGCGCTGGTGCTGGAGGCGAATCACGACGAAGTGATGCTGCGGTCGAGCGGCTACCCGGCGAGCGTCCGCGCGCGGATCGGGGGGCGCGGGGGGCACCTCTCCAACACCCAGGCCGCCGCCCTCGCCGCGGAGGTGGCGCACACGGGGCTCTCCGTGCTGGTGCTGGCCCACCTCTCGGACCGGTGCAACACCCCGGCACTGGCGCACGACACGGTCGCCGCCGCCCTCGCCGGCACGGCATTCCGCGGGTCGATCCTCGTGGCGACGCAGGAGGGCCCCCTGCCGACGGTGGACGTCGGCCCGGGGCTTGGCCAGCTGTCCCTACCCTTGAGCGGGCGCTGAGGACTGGGCCGGCGCGTTCGCGGCTGCCGCTGGCTCGGCGGGCAGCGGGGCCGGCACGATCGGCGCGTCGATGGTCTCTACCGTCGCCAGGCGCGGCTCCCACTCCCCCATCATCTTGATGAACGACTGCGCCGTCTCCGGGTCGAACTCGGTGCCGGCTCGCTCCTCGATGTACTGGATCACCTTGGGGGCGGGCCACGCCGCGCGGTAGGGGCGATTGGTGCGGAGCGCGTCGTACACGTCGCATACGTGCACCATCTTCGACGCGTGGTGGCAGTCGCGGGGGTAGTCGAACCTGGGGTAGCCGCCGCCGTTCAGCATGATGTGGTGCTCGTACGCCACCACGGCGGCGAGGTCGAGGTTCTCCTCCGCGTCCACGATGATCCGCGCCCCCTCGACCGGGTGCTGGTTCATCACCTCGCGCTCTTCTGGTGTGAGGCGCCCCGCCTTGTTCAGGATGTCGGTGGGGATGCGGATCTTGCCGATGTCGTGGAGCAGGCCCGCCACGCCGAACGACCGCACGTCCCGCGCGCCCAACCCCACCCACTCCGCGAGCGCCATCGCCAGCACGCACACGTTGAGCGAGTGCGTGGTGGTGTACTCGTCGTAGCGCCGCAGGCGCAGCAGCGGCACCACCATCGCCTGGTCGCCGTGCATCGCCACCGAGAGCGAGCGCACCACCGCCTCCGCCTCGGCGAGGGGCAGATCCCCGCCCCCCAGCATCTCCTCGTGCAGCCACCCGACGGTCTGGGCCTCCTCGCGCAGCGTCAGCGCAATGGTGGCGGTGGCGATCTCCGGCTCCTGCTCCAGCTCGCGGATGCCCACCGCGCCGAAGCGGATCGTCCCATGGGAGCCCAGCGCGGGCCCCGGCTCCCGCTGGATCGCCGAGAGGGTCAGCCGCGCGAGGACCTCCGAGAGGAAGCTCTCGAAGTCCTCCCGCGTCACCTCCTCGGCGAATTCCAACCGCTGGATCCCCGCCGAGGAGAGCCGGCCGCTCCAGTCCCACCCGCGCAGCTCGCGCAGAGGCCGCTGGCCGAGGAGCACCTCGTCGCCGAGGAACGAGAAGCTGGCGTGCGGATCGGCGACCTGGAGCGCCCGGAGGTTCTCGAACGCCGTCTCCACCACCCCTTCCCGGGCCGGATGCCCGTCCGAGTAGAGGGCCATCGTGGAAAGGGCCTGCGCGAAGGAACTCAGGAACCGGGTCGCCTCTGCCGTCATCGCATCCCTTTCAGCGCTTCCGCCACGACCTTGTGCACCACCGGGTCCCGGATGCGGGAGGCCGCCTCGAGCCGCTCGCGCGCCCGCCGCTCGGCCGGGAAGGCCGCGAGTGCCCCCAGCGCCGCCAGGAACTCCGCCGGCATCGCCGTGGACCGCATCGCGTCGAAGATGGAACGCCGACGAATCTCGGTGAGGCGCAGCAGCGCATCAAGGGCCATCCGGCTACCGTGCGCCGCGAGCACCCGGATGGCGCCCACCCGCACGTCCGACTCCTGGTCCGGGTCCGAGGCGATAGTGACCACCAGCGGCAGGGCCGGGTCGGGGCACCCCCCCTCGCCCGTCGCCGCCAGGGCGAGCCGCTGGAGCCCCGGCTCCGGGTCGGAGAGCGCCATGCACAGGGACCGCGTTCGCTCCACGGGGTCCCTGAAGAGGAGGCGGTACGCCTCGCGGCGCACACGCTGGTCGGGGTGCTGCCGGAAGGCGGCGGCGTTGAGCCCCTCCGGCGGCTCCGGCATCTCCGCCGCGAGGAAGAGGGCGTTGCGCAGCACGTACCACCGCTCGTCCGCGAGGCGCACGATCAGCTTGGGGGCCAACTCGTCCCCGAACCGCTGCAGCCGGTCGAGGATCGCGCGACGCGCCTGCCGCGACTCCGCCTCCGCCAGCACGTCGAGGAGCGGGTCGGCGGCCGCGATCCCGAGCCGCGAAATCAGCCGGTCGAGGAGCGCCAGGTCCACCGGGGAGGCGGCCAGGACCGCGCGCACCGCGTCGGGCGTGATCGCCCGCGCGCCGATCCGCGTCGCCGCCGCTCCCGGCGCCGGGGCCCGCTCCAGCACGTCGAGCACCGCGCCGTAACGGTGGTTCCCCACCAGCTCGTCCACCGCGCGGTCGAGCGCCTCCCCCACCGCGTTCACCTCGCACGCCATCTTGAGGATGCGCTCCGGCTCGGGGGTGAACTGTGCGTCCTCTGCCGTCACCAGCGTCGGCGAGGCGTGCGCCATCTTCTGGAGCGCCAGCGCGTAGCTGTCGGGGTTCGGGTCCGCCAGCGCCCACCCGCGCACCAGCTCGCTGATCTGGTCGCGCAGCTCCGTCTCGGCGATCGGCCGCCGGCTCATGGGCAGGCGCTCGGCGTGGTGCCCCATCTTCGTCAGCATCCGGAGCATCGCGCCCGAGATCGGCGCCCCCTCCCCCGAGGCCGCCTTCACGAGGTCGAGGACGGCGTCCACGGCCATCCCCTGCGACGCGTCGAGGATGAACTGGCGGCGCTGCGAAAGGTCGCCGCCCATGTCGAGGAGGCGTTTGAGGGTATCGCCATCCAGCGCCGAGACGAGCCGGCTCATCCGCTTCTTGAGCGCCAGCGCGCCCGAGCCTGACGCCGTCTTGAGCTCGTTCGCGATCTGGAGGAGGTAGCCGACGATCACCTGGTCGTACGCCGTGCCGCGCTCGTGCGCCTCGATCGCCCGGGCCACCGCCGCCGGCTCCGCAACGGAGCCGTCCTCCGGGGGCTTCTCCTCCTCGGGCGGGGACTCCCCGTCCGGACGGAAGGCCTGGGGCTCCGGAGGGGGAGCCGGCCGGTCCACATCGGTGCCCGCCAGTGCGGCCCGCGCGAGCCCCACCCACAACTGCGCCGTGCGCCCCCCCGTCACGCCGGCGGTCCCGCCCGATTCGTCGCCTTCCTCACCCGCCACGAGCTCCAGCCGGTCGAAGGTCAGCGGGTACAAGCGGATGTGCGGCCACTGCGCGAGCCGCGTCAGGGGGCCGAGGCCGAGGGGCTCCCCGCCGCGGTCGGCGTCCTCCGCGAGGATCTTGAGGACGTCGTCCACCTCCGCGGGCGTCGCGCCCTGCGTGAACTGCACGGCGCCGAGGTGATGCCGGTGCAGGCGGTTGGCCAGCTCCTTCAGCACCGGGTGCTTCGGGTCGGTGGCCATCCCTTCGATGATGAGCTGGTGGCGCGCGACGCCGAGGGAGAGCTGGCCCCGTTCGCTGAGCAGTCCGAGGAGGCGCCGGGCGACGGCTTCCGCGGCGGGCGCGAGCGTCGGGTGGTCACCCGGATACATCGCGTGCTTGTGCAGCGCGATCGAGAACTCGATGAGGAAATCCGAGAGCTCGCGCGGGAGGGTCGCGCGGAACGCCGCGGAGGGCCGCGCGCCTGGGGACGCGGAGGGAAGCGTGGGTTCCGTCACTCGCCCATAAGATAGGTGGCGGGGCGGACTTCCGCATCGCACCGCCCGGGCGGAGCGCCCCGCTTGCGCCCCCGGCCCCGGCGGCGCAGTCTCCCCGGGTCCCCCGACCTGGATCCGCCATGCGCGTGCCGACTCCCGCCCGTCTCGCCCTCATCCTCGCCGGCCTCGCCGCGCCCTCCGGCGCCCCCGCGCAGGGCCCGCCCCCGATGCCAGCGCCGCGCCGCCCGGCGCACACCTTCTCGATCGTCGCGGTGGACTCCGCCACGGGGCAGATCGGCGTCGCGGTCCAGTCGCACTGGTTCTCGGTCGGCGCCTCCGTCGCGTGGGCCGAGCCCGGCGTCGGCGCCGTGGCCACGCAGGCGTTCATCGAGCCGGCGTACGGCCCGCGCGCGCTGGCGCTCATGCGCTCGGGCGTGAACGCGCCCGCCGCGCTCCGCGCGCTGGTCTCCGCGGACGCCGACTCGGCCGTCCGCCAGCTCGGGATGATCGACGCGAGGGGTCACGCCGCCTCCTATACCGGCCGGAGGGACATCCCCGCGGCGGGGAGTCATGTGGGCCGCTGGTACGCCGCCCAGGCGAATACGATGCTGCGCGCCACGGTGTGGGACGCCATGGGACGGGCGTTCGAGACGACGCGAGGCGACCTCGCCGACCGCCTCCTGGCCGCGCTCGACGCGGCGCAGGGCGAGGGGGGCGACATCCGCGGGAAGCAGTCGGCGGCGCTCGTGGTGGTGAGCGGCGACCGCACGGCGCCGGCGTGGCAGAGGCTATTCGATCTGCGCGTGGAGGACTCGAAGGACCCCATCGGGGAGCTGCACCGCCTGGTGCGGG
>JBEKGT010000138.1:0-5966 GCA_050012655.1 Gemmatimonadales bacterium
ATGCGGCCTCCGGCCGCCAGGCAGGCCAACCCGTGACCGGCCGCCTCGTGGGCGAACGTGGCAAGGCAGGCCGCCATCACCGCGATCGCGGCAATGGTCAGGCGGTCGTCATCCGGCACGGACGCGGCTGGAACCATGGCAGCGACGTCCTTTGCGGGCAGCCTAACGGACTCGCGCATCAGCTGCAGCGCGCTAACGGGACTGTGCCAACCACAACCACTGGGTAGCGCTTGGCCAGGCACGCCGCAAGCCGGCGCGCGCTGCCAGCTGCATGCGCTAGTTAGGCAGCGCTGGCGTAAACGCCTCGCGAGCATAGGCTGAGAGACCTGACTCGCTGCTCGCGACGTGCAAGTGCGCGTGACGGAACTTGTCCATCAGGCGCTGGGGCTCGAACTCTCTCAGAATGGCGATAATCGTCGTGCTCTGGTAGTCCTCTGCGGCGATCTGAGACACCCAGAGAGTCAACGACTGCTTCTCCCCATGATGCCGCCACGCATAGCAGAGGAAATCAAAGTCGTAGTACGTCACGTGCACCGTGAGTCCGTGTGACGCGAACCACGCGAGGGCAGCCTGGTGCAGTGGGTCGGATGCATACTGAGTGATCATGGTACTCCAAGCGCTGCCTAACGGACTCGCGCATCAGCTGCAGAGCGCGCCCATCGGATCCGACCAGGCGCACTCCTGAACAGCGTTGTCGCCGCTAAGGTAGGACTGACGCGCGACGGCGCAAGGCGAACTGCGGGACGTGCGCGCTCTGGCAGCTGCATGCGCTAGTTAGACGGCGCCCACGCTACTCAGCTCGCCGTGCCCGCCAAGCCCAGTACCCAAGTGCCACGGCCACCACGCAGAACGCACCGCCTGCGAGTCCCAGCCCAATGTGGCCTGCCGCGAAGGCCGCGCCGATGGCGAGGACCGCAAACAGCGCGATGAACCCGCGGATAAGATTCGAGAGGCTAATGGACCGTCTCAATGGGGATTCAGGCTCGTCCATACGGATCCCTCGGGCGCCGCCTAACGACTCTGCGTTTCAACTGCAGCGGGGCCGCCGACCGCAGCTGCTGAGGTGCCCGCGAACGGCGGCCGGCACGACGCCCCTCTGAGAAACCGCAGTTGCCCTACCACTGAACGGCGGTGGCCGCCGAGGCCATCCGGCGGGACCCGCTGTCAGTTGCAAACGCTAGTTAGACGGCCGGGAGGAGGGACGTTTCCCGCCAGGCTATTCGCTCTGGCTCCAGGTGCTGCCTCCGGACGATATCGATCAACTGCCGCTCTCGAGGTCCTGGCGAATGGACGTACGAGAGCTGAAAGCAGACTGCCTTTCCCCTGACCTCGGGGTAGTCGAGGTACAGTTGGCCCCCGACCGCGTAGGCGAGGTACGTGTTCAGCTTGGCCTGCAGATCCGGCAGCAGTGTTCCCCGCTCACCCCAGTTGCGCTCCTCAACCATGACAAGGGTGACGACTTCGTTGTGCTGATCGAGAGCCACGAAGTCGATGACCTTGGGGTTGCCTACAGTCACAAGCTCCTCCCGGCCGCCTAACTAGCGTTTGTGTTGAAGGGTGAACGAACCACCCCGGCAATACACCGACCACGTATACCACCCGCCGCCCCACCGCGTAAGCACCAGCCCCACGGCCGTAACTGCATGAGTCTTATCGGGATTGGTCCGCAGGAGCCCTGAGAGAGAGTCGGACGCTGTCGGTCTAGCAAGTCGATGTAGCACGCCGGAGGCGGGATTAGCGGTACACCTCCCGCCGATTCCCAATCTGCACGTAACTACGTCCCCGCCGGCGGGGCTAGCCACGCCGCCCCCGGCAGCCCGTCCGCCGGGCTCCGCACCCCCAGCCCGCCGCGATTCAGGACGTGGGTGTACACCATCGTCGTCCGCACGTCGGAGTGGCCGAGCAGCTCCTGCACCGTCCGGATGTCGTACCCCGCCTCCAGGAGGTGCGTCGCGAAGCTGTGCCGCAGGGTGTGGCACGACGCCCGCTTCGCGATCCCGCTCCCCCGGACCGCCTCCGCGCACTGGCGCTGCACCAGCGACGGGTGCAGATGGTGCCGCTTGGGCTCCCGCAGCACCCGGTCCATCCGCTTCTGCGGGGAAGGGAAGACCCACTGCCACGCCCACGAGCGCGCCGCGCTCGGCGCCTTCCGCTCCAGCGCCCCCGGCAGCTCCGCCCGCCCGCCCCCCGCCGCCACGTCCGCGTCGTGCTGCCGCCGCACCGCCTCCAGGTGCGCGCGCAGCGCCCCCCGCAGTGTCGCCGGTAGCACCGTCACCCGGTCCTTCCCTCCCTTCGCCCGCCGCACCCGCACCTCCAGCCGCTCCAGGTCCACGTCCTTCACCCGCAGCTGGAGCGCCTCCATCAGCCGCAGCCCCGATCCGTAGAGGAGCGACGCCACCAGCCACACGTCCGCGTCCCCCTCGAGCCGCGCCAGCACCGCGCGCACCTCCCCCGGCGTCAGCACCACCGGCAGCCGCACCGGCCGCTTCGCCCGCTGCAGCGTGTGGAGCGCACCGAGCCGCCGGCCCAGCACGTGCCGGTAGAAGAAGAGGAGCGCCCCCATCGCCTGGTTCTGCGTCGAGGCGCTCACCCCCTGCCGCACCGCCAGCGCCGTCAGGAACGCGCCGACCTCCGGCTCCCCCATCTCCGCGGGGTTCCGGAGATCGTGGAAGTGGACGAAGCGCCGCACCCACTGCACGTAGGCCACCTCGGTGCGGCGGCTGTAGTGCCGGGTGCGGAGCGTCTCGCGGAGTCGCCTGGTGAGTTTCATCCCGCGGCACAGCTTGGGGGCCGCGCCGCGGGATGGGGAGAGGAATCGTTGCGGGGTGGAGCGAAGCTACGCGGATGTTACGGCGCCTTGACCCCCACGCCAACCGAGAGGACACCGGTATAGCCGAGGAACTCCAGCCGCACGTGGTACGGCGGCTTGCCGTGCAGGTAGGTCGGGGCGCGGACGGTGTCGCTCACGATGTCCTGCACCATCAGGATCGTGCCGAGGGAGTCGGAGATCACGACCGTCGCGTCCCCCTGCCGGACCCCGACCGCCGCGAGAGCCACGCTCACCGAATCGCCCTGCGTCGGGCCGAAGTAGCGGAGGTCGGCGGTGTAGTTGTTGGCCAGGAGCGAGAAGGCGACCCCGTCCGCCGTCGCGGCCGCTTCGGGGATGTTGGTCCCGACCCCCCACGGCGTCTTGTCGGCGCACCCCGCGGCCACCGCCGCTGTGAGCGCCGTCACGCACACCATCGCCGCCAGCGCCTTCGCCCGCCGCTCCGTGCGCATCATCCTCGGCTTCCTCCCCGGTGGTCGAACGTGAGCGCGCTCACGTCGCACCGCCCGGTCCTGGGTTTCCTCAGGTCGGCGTCCATTATGTGAGCACCGGGCCGCATGCAGCAAGTCGCCGCGCTCCGGGCGAATCGCCATCCCCGGACGGCCGCGGCGCCGCACCGCCCCGGCGCCGTCCCGCTGTTCCCGCAAGACCCGCGCCCGGACGCCCAAGTTGCCGCCCCCCGGCGGCGGGTGATACGTTTTGCCTCCCGGAAGCCCAGAGAGCCCGTCGTGCGCAGCAGCCGAGCATCCGCCGCCCTCCTATGCCTTATACTGGTGACCGCCGCCGGTCCCGCGCTGCGCGCCCAGCAGCCGGCGTCCGCCACGGCGACAGCCCGGGCGGATCAGGCTCAGCCCTACGTGGACGAGCTGCCGGGGATGGGCCGGCCGATAGACACGGCCGCCACCGCGCTGCGCCGCGCTGCACTTCTCCGCCGCCTCGGCGAAGCGGTCGTCGTCATCCCCGCCGCGCGCGAACGGGACATCGAGACCGACTACATCCAGGACAACGACTTCCGGCAGAGCAACACCTTCTTCTACTTCACCCAGCTGGAGCAGCCCGCCGCGTGGCTGGTGCTCGTCGCGCACAGCGCGGGCGCGGCCGCGGGCGCAACGGGCGCGGCGAGCGCGCGGGCCGACTCCGCCGTCCTCCTCCTCCCCGACCGCGTCCCCCAGATGGAGCGGTGGACGGGAGTGAAGCTCGGCCCCGGCGCGCTCGCGCAGCGGCTCACGGGGTTCGCACTGGTCCTCAGCGTCACGAAGCTCGACTCGATCCTCGCCGCACAGCGTTCGCGCGGCGTTCCGATCTACGCGCCGACCGACCGGTACTCCGTCGGGCTCCCGCCCTACGCGCGGCTCCGCGCCGACACGGGCGTGAATCTTCACGACCTCCGCCCGATCGTGGACTCGATGCGCCAGGTGAAGGACGCCGCCGAGCTGACCGCGCTCCGCCGCGCCATCGCCATCACCGACTCCGCGCAGCGCGCCGTCGCGGCCGCCATCGAGCCGGGGATGTTCGAGTACCAGGCGGAGGCGGTCCTCGAGGGCACCTTCCGCCGCCTCGGCGCCGACCGCGTCGGCTTCCCGAGCATCGTCGGCAGCGGGCCCAATAGCACCACCCTCCACTACGACGTCAATCGCCGCCGCATGCACGCCGGCGAGACGGTGGTCGTGGACATCGGCGCGGAGTGGGGGCAGTACACCGCCGACGTGACGCGCACCTGGCCGGTGTCGGGGACGTTCACGCCGCACCAGCGGGCGGTGTACGAGCTGGTGCTCGCGACGAACCAGGCGGTGCTGGACTCGGTGCGGCCGGGTACCACCCTCTCGCGCCTCAACGGCATCGCCCGCGAGTACATGCGGACCCACTCGGGGACGACGTGCGATACGGTGACGTGCGACCGCTACTTCATTCACGGCGTGACGCACCACCTCGGGATGGACGTGCACGACGTGGGGCCGATGGGCCTGCCCCTGGCGCCGGGGATGGTGATCACCGACGAGCCGGGGATCTACGTCCCGCAGGAGGCGCTGGGGGTGCGGATCGAGGACGACGTGCTGGTGACGGCGACAGGGCACGAGCTGCTGACCGCGAGCGCCCCGCGGACGGTGGCGGAGGTCGAGCGGGCGATGCAGCGGACGCCGGCGGATGCGCGCCGGCCCGGTCGGGAGGAGTGAGAGGATGAGCGACTTCGACGAAGAGGAGGCGCCGGTGGCGCCCGCGGACGACGACCAGGACGAGGAGGACGCGATGGAGCACGAGGAGCACAGGGCGCGGACATTCGTGGCGGGGCTGGCCATCGGCGCGCTGGTGGGCGCGGGGCTGGCGCTGCTGTTCGCGCCGCAGAGCGGGGAGAAGACGCGTCGGCTCGTCTCGCGCAAGGCGAAGCACCTGGCGCGCGAGGCGCGGAACCGCTACGACGACGTGAAGGAGAAAGTGCGCCGCGCCCGCCGGGACCGGGGCGGCGAGCGCGGCGTGGACGAGGCCGGCGCGGAGTGAGGCGCGCCGGCGGGCGGGGCGATGCTAGCGGCGGTTGATGCGCTGCAGCAGATCCACGGCCTGCTGCTTGTACGTCGGGTCGTTGAGGTCGCAGCCGAGGGGGAGGGCCGCCACGCGCTCCAGGTGCGTCCGCGCGTCGGCGTACTTCTCCATGTCCACCAGCGTCTCGGCCAGGTCGAGATGGTGGTAGATGTTGTCCGGCTCGATCGCGACGGCCTGCGTGAAGTACATCTCGGAGTTCGGCCACGTCGCCTCGCTGAAGATCGAGGCGCCGAGGAAGGTCCGGGCGAAGAACTTCGTGATGCCGGGCAGGCGCTGGATCTCGGCGTTCCACCGGCCGAGGACGTGGAGGGCGCCGTCGTGGCGGGGGTTCAGCTCCGTGGCGCGGAGCGCCTCGTCGCGGACGACCTTGGCGAGCCGCACCCGCTCGCGGGCCCCCATCGTGAGCGCCACGCGGCCAATGGCGACCGCGACCATGTAGTGGCCGTCGGCGCCGTTCGGGTCGGCCCGCACCGCGCGCTCGGCGAACTGGCGCGCCTCGGCGTACAGGGAGTCACGCCGCGCCTTCTGGGCGTTGGGGAGCGAGAGCCCGATGTCCACCAGCACCCGCGACGCCTTCCAGTTGGCGGCGTAGTTCGCGGTG